>JANXXI010000155.1 GCA_025350695.1 Acidobacteriota bacterium | reverse complement strand
CGTGTTTACAGCTTCAGTATATCAAGGGTGGGGGCGGGTGGGGAGGTGGGTATTGGTTCGGGGGCGTCATAATTAATGCACGAGATGCCCAGAGGAAGAGCTTTCGACCAAGCAAGAAAGAAGTTGCTATACTTTAGTAAGTATAATTAAATATCGAAAACCAAGCAAGAAAGGCTGGGCAGGCAAATTGGGAGTCGAAACACAATGAAACTGAAAGCTACACAAATTATTCTTATGCTTAGCATCGTCTTTGTGTTGATCGCTGCGGCAGCCTTGAGGGCGGGAACTCTCCTTGCAGCGTCTTGCTCGTCACTCCATTGCGCGAGTTGCCTGTGTTATTCCCTTTTGGGTCATGCTTCTCATAACCCAGGTGCGTGTTCATCTCCACTTGCATCGCCCGTTCCAGCAATGCTTTAGTTAACTGCTTGAGCAGTCCTTCTTTTCCAATGATGTCTTCTGGCGACTTGTAGTCCACCAGCATCTTATCTATAAGTTTCAAATCAATAGCCATCGGGTATCCCTTAAGTGTGATCCTTTCGATGGCCGTTTACACACTCTAACTTATACCCTCCCATGCTCCGTAGCCTCGGGTTCCTACGGTCTTCTCCAGAAGGATTCTGCCGAGGAGAATCCTCATATTCCCTAAAGCACGCCCCCAATCCGGTGCCCAATCACCCAAATGAAGAAATGATCCTCCCCAAGTACCAGAACTCCACCCGCCATACTCGCTAGGGACAGAGGAATACGCCGTCGAAGCCCGCGCCGTGCTCAACCAACCCTCGGCATGCTTTTGCGCCCCAGTTAATTTAACGGTTCAATTCAACCGGTCTGCAAGGAAAGGCGAAATTGGATGCGGGTCTACCTAACTAATGAAACCCAATTGACGCGGATCTACAGGCCAAGCATAATCTGAACGGGGCCGCTGCGAGGTCGTCAACCGCAGTGCAGCCTTCCGCGAGACTTTGCGCTTCTTGGGCGCGGCTGGCGTGCTGAACAATTGGCTTTTGAACAGAGATCTGAGGCTTGGCTAAATGCATTAACATTGCATGAAGAATCTCCGATCCGGTTGAAACTTGAGGCACACATGATTGGACATCTCGAAGCGACCGCTCGCAACGTTATGGAATTGACCAGAAACCCTGTGCAGTGGTTGCACCGGCTGGACTCTCCTGTTTTTCCAGATTTCAGCCTGGTTCCCGCGGTGGAGATTAATCGAATATCGCAGGGCAAGCTAATTAATTCGGAGAGATGGGCCGATTGAGGGGCTGGACGGCGGCTAGTGCTTTTAAGTCATGACGGTGCGTTCCGATCGGCTGGACGCGGCGAGGTTAGCGGCACGGTAAACCGATGGAATGAGTCGCCTGCCTTTACCTGATCGGTAAAGGCGACGCCCTTAGCCATTCCGTTTGCTTGAGCAAGCGGGGTCTTCCCCATCCTCTGCCAATCCGCCATCGTCAACCCGAAATCCTCTTAGCGGCGCCTCCGGGCCGCCAGGTGATGAAGTCCATCGTGAGAAAGGCCGCTTACTTCAGGTGCATCCGCATGAACTGGCGGAACAGATCCCAATCCGAGGGAATTGTTCCATGCCCGCCTGCGTGCATCACGAATCCCAAAGTATTGAAATCAGCCTTGCCCGCCGGAGGCAGTTCGCTCGATTCAAGCGTCGTCTTACCAAACAGTTTATAAACGGGCGAGGCCGCTTTCGCCGCGGCCCATTCACCCTTCGGGTCTGACCAATAATCCGTGTCGCCAGTTTGAAGCAGCAGGGGCCGAGGCGCAATTAGGGAAACCAACATATGAGCGTCCATCGGCATCTGATCCACATGGTCACCATGCTTTTGGTAGTTCGCCGCGAATTGATAGCCGAACCGTAGGTTGAGATGCTTCACCTTTTCTCCGTAGTCACGGCGGCTAATGGCGGCGCCGCCTTCGCCGGAACAACTGGCAATCACCATGGCGAAACGCTCGTCATGGGCGCCGGCCCACATGACGGTTTTGCCCAGTCGGGAGACGCCAACAATCGCCACTTTTTTCGCATCTACGCCCTTATCGGTTTCAAGATAATCGAGCGCGCGACTTAAACCCCAAGCCCAGGCGCCGATGGAACCCCATTCGCCCGGGGCAGGTTCGGTTTGACCGGGCTTGAAGTACAGCTTGCGAACGCCGAGAGGCACGCCGCCGTCAAAATCGGGATCAATGTCGCCGTAGTAAACGGTGGCTACTCCGAAGCCGTCGGTTAGGAATGGCGCGACGTTGAGACGGCCGAAGCCGCGGCCGGCGGGTGGGGCGACGCGCTTTTTGTCGCGGCCCCAAATCTCGCCGGGCTTGATGCCGGGGTCGTCCACGGTGCTGGAATTTGCGCTGAAGCTTAGGTTCAACAACATGGGCACGGGCTTGGTGGCGGCGGTCGGAAGATACAGTAGCAGGTCCATTTTCGGGCCTTCTTTGTCCTTCGAAAAATAGACGGTCACCTGGCGGCGGATTGCCTTGCCGTCGAGAGCGGGCGTGCCCTTATCGAACACGTCGAACCACCTGTCTGCGGGGCGTGTGGGGCTGCTGCCGAATTGATTTTCCTCGAACAGCTTTACTAACTCGGGCCGGCGTTTGGTGCGCCAAGTCTTCGCATCCTTGACTGGATTTCCGTTCGTTAGCTTAAGCGGATCGGGAAGCGTGTAGGCGCCGACTTTCGATTCGTCGTAATTGGCGGGAACACCGGCCACGATCTTTGGCGGCTCTTTTGCGGGTGCGGCGGGCGGCGGCGTTTGGGCTTGTAGCAATGCCAGCGAAGTGACGACAAGCCAGAGCAAGTTACGGAATAACATCCGGCTATCTTATCCCAATTGTTATGCTGAATCGAATGTCCCAAATGCTCGCAGAGATCCGACAGCAGCCGGCCGCGTTAGCCAAGACGCTAACATCCGAGTTGCGTTCCACTGAAAAACTGAAGAAGTACCTGGCCACAAGGCGACCGAAATTCATTGTGCTGGCGGCGCGTGGCACATCGGACAACGCTGCGCAGTTCGGGCGCTATCTGCTGGAGATCGCAACAGGCATCCCCGTGTCACTCGCGGCGCCGTCGATTTACACCTTGTATAAAGCCCCCCCTAGCTTTGAGGGCTCCCTCGTGATCGCCATTTCACAATCCGGCGAATCCACCGACACTAATCTAGTGCTGGAGCGGGCGCGGGCGCAGGGGGCCTTCACGATTGGCATTACGAATGAGGCCGATAGTTCGCTGGCTAAGTTGGCCGAACACGTGTTCCTGGTTCGCGCGGGTCGTGAAAAATCCGTGGCGGCTACCAAGACTTATACGGGACAATTACTGGCTTTGTATCTGATTGCGTATGCTCTTGGGGCGCAGGTGTCGCTGGACGACTTGCGTCTGGTTCCTGATTGGACGGCGGAGGCGCTCACGGTTGAAGAAGCAATTCGGGCGCGGGCAGAACGGTACCGTTTTATGGATCATGCCCTTGTGGTGGGCCGCGGGCTTAACTATTCCAATGCCTTTGAATTTGCTCTAAAGATGATGGAGACGTGTTACGTGGTGGCGGAACGTTTCTCCTCAGCAGACCTGATGCACGGGCCGATTGCGATGGTAACCCATTCCTTCCCGGCGTTTTTATTCGCGCCGCCCGGTGTGACATGGCCATCGACCAGGGAACTGGTCGAGAAGTTGCACGGACTGGGGGCTGAGACGCTTGTCATTACGGATCGCAGCAACAAGGAGGCGAAGGAAGTTTCGCGCGCCGTTGTGCTGCCGATGAGTCTGGCGCGGAAGAGCGCCATACCCGTAGAATTGTTCACGCCGATTCCATATATCGTTCCAGCGCAGTTGTTTGCAGCGCACCTAGCTTCGATTAAGGGACTGAATCCGGATGAGCCGCGAACTTTGTCGAAAGTTACAAAAACAATGTAAGTTACTACTCTAATTGTTTGAGCAAGGACTGAATTTCTTTAGTTAATTTCTCGTCGGGCTTGAGTTTCAGGGCCGCTTCAAATGCCGTTTTCGCTTCAGCCCTATCTCCTTTTTGTGAATAGGCCATCCCCAGATGCATGTTGAAAGTTGGGGCATTCGGGTGCGTTGGAAAGTTCTTTACTAAATCGAGAAACAGATCGATGGCGAGACTGGGAAAGCCTCTCTTAAGATAGATGGTCCCGAGCGTGTCGGCGATGTTCGGGTCGTTGGGGCTTTTCTTCTTAGCGCGGTCGGCCAGTTGCAAAGCGCGGTTGAGGTCGCTGCCATCTTCAGAAATTATGGAGGCGAGGTTGTTGAGAGCAATTTCGTTGTCGGGCTGAATGGTAAGAACTTTTTCGTAGAGTAGGCGCGCCCGGCCAACGTTGCCGGTGGTGTGGAGCAGCATGGCTAGTTCAGCAAGTGGGGCAGGGTCATTGGGAAGCAGGTCTATCGCCCTCCCAAAGGATTCGACGGCATTTTGCACATCGCCGATCTGGCGGTAAGCAAGGGCCATTCGCAGGTTGATCGACCCATCGTTGGGATTCTTGTCGAACACTTGCTTGTAATACTTGAGCCCTTCTTGAGCCTTATTCGCACGAACCGCAAGGTTTCCGTAGGCTATCTTAAGGTCCGAAATTTGGGGATGCAACTCGATCTCTTTTTTGACGGTGGTCAACGCTTCTTCAATCTTGCCTTGGAGGGCGAGCACCTCGGTAAGACCAAGCAGGCCGCGGAAGTCGGGTGGCTCAGAGTGATACATAGCGAGGTATAGCTTTTCAGCCTCGTCCGCCTTTTTTTCCTGAAGGCTGACGAAGGCGAGTTGATAGCGGGCGTCGTTGGCGGTGGGGTACAGTTTCAGAGTTTCTTCCAAGTACTTGCGCGCTTGCGGAAACTGGCGCATGCCCATAAAGGCGGTGGATACAAAGAGGCGGCCGCCTAGGTCGTTCGGCTTCAGGGCAAGGACTTGCTTGCCGGAATTCATGGCGTTTTCCCATTCGTTCAGGGCGATTTGAACCTGAGCGAGCGCAAGGCGGGGAGGGATGGCATCGGGGTGGGTCTTGATGAATTCCTGAAGTTGTAGCTTTGCCCCTTCAGTGTCGCGAGCTTGCAGAAGCGCTTGACTTAGTTGAAGCAGCGCCTGAAAATCGTCAGGCTTGGCGGCGACGGCTGCCTTAAGTTCGGCGAGTTGCGGCTGCGGCTTGGCGGCTGGCGCATTGCTCCGCTTTATCTCAAGGTTTGCCCTAATCGTGGCCTGCGGCTTCACTTCAATTCTCTCGGTTGCAAATGGTTCCAATCCCGGCACAGCAATAACCAGGCTGTATGTACCAGGGGCCAAATCGGCGAACTTGTAGTAGCCTTTTGAGTCGGTTTCCGCGGAAACGCGTTTCGTGTCTCCAGCATGGATTAAGGTAATGGTAATGCCTGAAACGGGCAAGCCGGTGGTGTCCGTGGTGATACCCTCAATGCTTGAGGTGGCCTGAGCAAGCGCGGAGGCGGCGCAAAAAATGAAGTGGAAAATGAGTTGAAAAAGGTGGGAACGCACTGAGCCTCCGTGGCAAGGCGATTACACTTAAGTCTATCATGCCATGCCATCAACTCTGCTTAGGAGTCTTGTCCAAGGGTGTGCGACATAGAAATGGAAGATGGCTCGAAGGCGAGACAGGTGGGTTATATCTGAGTATAGTGGTATTCTCATATAAGGAGCCTCCCCCTTTGCCAAATTCCCTTTCCACCTTAGAAGCCACTCGATCCAATCTTCTCCAACAAATTATCCTCATCGGCGACTTTCGTCCCGGGACGGTTTCTATCGCGTTCCGAAAATGCGGTAAGTCAACTTGTCATTGCACCCAACCGGGCTCAACTGGCCACCAGCAGTTTCGGATACTGCGCAAAATCAAAAAGGATAGTGTTTCCGAATCGTTTTCTACTCCTGCCGCGTTTGAGCAAGCCGCCGAACAGGTATCGGAATATCATCGGCTCCAACGGCTCCTCGCCGAACTCACCGCCGTCAATGAGCGGATCTGCCGTTTGCGGCCTATCGAAACGAATCCAACCGGGTGGACTGAGCAAGAAAAAAAAAGACTGCGGCTGTTCTTCAAGAAGTTGCAAGGGAAGTCCAAGCATTTTGCCAAGTAGTATTCACCGGCCAACGCAAAACCGGCGCGTTCGACTTGGAAGCCATCGAGATGGCCGCGCGCGACAGCGTGCATCGGATGGGAGCGGCCATGTTGACAGGGCTTTTGACTAGCGAAGGCAATCATGCCGCACATACTCCTTGCCTGTGTGGTCAACTGGCTAGGTATCATGATCGCCGTTCTAAGCAGTTACTCACCATAGTTGGGCCGGTTAAACTTAACAGGGCCTATTACCTTTGCCCCAGCTGCCATCAAGGACAATGCCCCACAGACAGCGAACTGGATGTAAAGGGGACGGAATGTTCCCCCGCAGTGCGCCGCATGATGGCCATGGTGGGAAGCGAATCCAGCTTTGATACGGGCCGGGCTCAGTTGGAGCTTTTGGCGAACCTGAAGGTAACAACTAAAACTGTCGAACGCCAAGCAGAAGCCATTGGGGCCGACATTGCCGCCAAAGAGCAAAAGCATGTCGCCGCCGCCATGCAACTAAACCTCCCCATTGTTACCGGAGACGCCATTCCAATCATTTACATCGAAATGGATGGCACAGGCGTGCCTGTCATCCGCTCGGCAACCGAAGGCCGTAAGGGGAAGAGCCCAGGCGAGCCCGCCCATACCCGTGAAGTTAAACTGGGTTGCGTATTCACGCAAACCACTCATGACAAAAAAGGCTATGCTATCCGGGATCCGGCCTCGACCACTTACACTGGAGCGATCGAAACTGCCGCCGAGTTCGGTGGCCGTATTTACTTGGAAGCTTGGAATCGCGGCTGGAGCCGCGCTCTGCTCAAGGTTGTCATTGCAGACGGCGCTGAATGGATCTGGAATCTTGCTGACCAACATTTTCCCGGTGCGATTCAGATTGTCGATCTCTATCACGCCAGAGAACACCTATGGAAAGTAGCCCGGTGTCTTTTCCCTTTGGATCGCTCTGCCCAGAGCCGTTGGCTCCTACGCCACAAACCGAAACTCGATGGAGGCCAAATCGAGGCACTGGTGAAATATCTCCGATCCTTGAATGCTCTTTCCCCCGAGGCTGCTGAAATCCTCGAACTGGAAGCCGCCTACTTTGTGAAAAACGCTGCACGCATGCGCTATCCCAAGTTCCGAAGCCAACATCTGTTCGTGGGCTCGGGTGTCATCGAGGCAGGCTGCAAGACGCTCATTGGAAAGCGCCTTAAGCAATCAGGAATGTTCTGGTCCGTTCCAGGAGCAAACGCGATCATTGCTCTCCGTTGCTCACATCTTAGCGCGCGCTTTGAATCCTATTGGGAGGACAGGGTTGCTCCTACTTTATTCACCAACGCCGCTTAGCTTCCACTTTTATGTCGCGCACCCCTTGTCCAATGCAGGATGAGCCTGGAGGAGGCCCCCATTTCTAATGCAAGAATGAGCCTGAAGGGGTCGGGAGCAGCCATGCTGGGTGTTGACAATCAGCATGAAGAAAGAAAAGGCATTGAGTCTGGATCAAGTCCGGGCGTTTGTGGCAGGGAATCCAGAAATTGAATTCGAGGCAAGCAACGCAAAGGAGACCTACCAATGGATAACCGAGACGTTGGTGGAGCATGAATATCACCGACAGAAGAGAGCGGACAAGGAGCTGGTAAGGAGCTACCTAGCAGCCCGTGCTTTTTG
>JANXXI010000366.1 GCA_025350695.1 Acidobacteriota bacterium | reverse complement strand
GACCGCAGACGATCGATGTATTCGTCAACGGCGTCTTGGCTCTTACGTTGGAGGCAAAGCCTGCACTTGATTTTTCCGTAAGTCTTGCGGCAGGAGACAACCTCGTGCGGCTGAAGGTGCGGCAACCCGGCATCCACCTTGGGCAGGATCCCCGAATGTTGTCCTTTGCAGTTCGGAATTTGGTGCTGCGGCCGCAGTTAAGAGACTCAGCTGTCTGTGAGTTGAACTAGGTCTAATCTATAGTTTCAACCACATAAGTAAGGTACGATTCACCACTTCAGCAGCATCCTGTTGAACGAAGTGACTGGCATTTGGAATCGTGACAAGCGTAAGATCGTCCACCCAGTTCCACGCGCCATTCAGCGCGGGCGAAAGCAGCGCCGTGTCCTTCAGCCCGTGAATCTTTAGCACCGGACATTGCGGCCGCAGTTGGTTTGCTTGGTCGGGCATCTGATAGGGTTCGCGCGGATAGTTGCGGCGATAGTAGTTCATCATGCCATCCAGGCTGCTGCGACGGAACGCCTCAACGTATTTCGATTTGGCTTCGGCATCCTTCACCCAAAACGTCAAGCCTTCAGGCGTTAACTTGGTGTGTGAGTCCGGCTTCTGAAAATTGCGGGCATATTCGCTGGCCTTTTGCTGATCGGCATTGGAAGCAAGCTCACGCCCCAACCCCTGTGGATGCGGCAGATTCAAAATCACAAGCTTTTCAACAACCTGCGGTGAGTGAAACGCCACCTGCCAGGAAATAGCCCCGCCCCAATCGTGACCCACCACAATCGCCTTCTCCCGCGACTGCGCGCGGATGACCGCAACCACGTCGCCAATCAGTAGACGCCTATCGTAATTTTCCACTCCCTCCGGCTTGTCGCTGAGGTTGTAGCCGCGCAAGTCAAGCGCAACGGTGCGATATCCGGCGGCTGAAAGCGCCTCCATCTGGCTACGCCAGGTGTACCAAAAATCGGGAAAGCCATGGACGAAGACGTCCAGCGGGCCGTTCTTGGGACCAAGGGCTGCAAAGTGGATTTTCACGCCCTGGTTGGTCGCGAAGCCCGTTTTCAATGCGTTTCTCAAGCGGTTCGGCGCCATGGGCCAAGCAAGCGACGAGGGCTAGTATCGCGGCGGGTTTCATAACCCTACATTAACCTGTCGAGAGACTCGGGTGGATCGGAATCCGCGTTTACGTCAGAGAGGCAATTCCCATCGCCTAATGCAATCGCCTTATTACTGTGATAGATTCTTCATGTACGCATAGTACGTATAGCAGTACTTAACTTCAGCAGGGGGGATTAACGCTCCCGTGAAAAATAACAAGGAGAAAAATAATGTCAATTCAGATAATCACCAAGACCACGATGTTAGTTGGGCTTTCCCTATTTTTAGCATCGAACGGTTCAGCCCAAGTTTGTTCGGCCGCCGACCCCATCGACGGCACTACTTGGGTCATGCGAACCCTAAACGATAGTAATGAAGTCGCCGCCGTAATCGCGCGATTCCAAATCACCAAAGGTTTCAGCCGGCGTAGTTCAGGCTATTCACTTAATGGAACCTTTAGTTTCTCCAGCATCAACAGCGCGGCATCTTCCGCCAGAATTGAACGATTGACCCAAACACAAGGTAGCGTCGTCCTCGATCCTTACTTAACAGACGCCTCCTACAGACCCCGATCGGGAGGCTGGTTCCAATTCGCCAACGGAAGCTTGGGTATGTTCTGGAACTTCACCTTTACCGATTCCACGTGTACAACGATGGACCTGACTTTAGACAATTCGTCCTTTGCCTCGGGCGGTCGCTCATCCTCGTTGACCATAAAGGGGATCGCCACGAAAATCGTGAATCAAGCCGCGTGTCCCTTGAATCCTAACACTCTGATCGATGTCGCGAGTGGCTTTAGCCTCAACGGTTTCGTGATTAACGCAGGGCCACTGGCTGTTTCGGCCCTATCCACGTCGGTATTGAGTCCTCCGCCGCCGCCCGATTCTGTCCGTTTCACCTCGGTGAGTCCCTCTTATGGGATGGTCTCGGGGTTTACATCTACAACCTCCGCATTCGCCAGTCTGTTATATGGCCCCTACGGACCCGTGGTTCACGCTGGCACCTATGGCAATTACCAGGTGTATTCGGATTGCTCTGGCGGTTCGATTGTAATGTTGTTCGGGAATACACCGGTCCAGTTAGAATTCGTGTTCGGCGACGCCCTCTACAAGAAGCTGTGGTTTACCAGCCTATTGGTTCGCAATGTTGTGGGCGATCCTGTGCTGGTCGGGGAATTCAGCAGACCGTAATCTTAGCGGTTGGAAAAGCCGGCGAAGTACAATCGACGTCATAAAAGCCCGACCGGATGCTTCAAACTTAGGAAGCACCGGTCGGGTTTGGTTGCCGGATGCATGAAGCTAGCGGCCCTTGAATCGAACTGCGTCCGGCCCGCCTTGCAGCGTCAATGCCATCTTGGCCCATTTCGCGGATTCCGCCCGCTGCCCAGCCTGTTCGCATGCTTTTGCCAAGCCGTAATACAAGCCCGGAGTCTTCTCCCCAGCAAGCAACGCCGTTTGAAAGCTTGCCGTCGCTTCTACAAGGCGTGATCCTCGCAATTGCATGTAGCCAAGTTCGACCCAAGCCAAGCCGTAACGTTCATACTCGGCCACTGCTTTCTTCAACTCCTCTTCGGCGCGTTCAAATTGCTTCTTACCCGCAAATCGTCGAGCTTTTTCAAACTTAGCTACAGCTGACCTGGGCGCCAATAGAGTGTTCGTCGATATTGACCACTGCACCGGATTACGAATTGGCTGTAGTATGATCGTTCCCATTTGTCCCTCTGGATACATATCCGTCACAAGCATCTTCTCGCGAAAACCGGAAGCTACTATTTTCAACTCACAGAATCCGCGCATGGGTCTTGACTCCGACAGCGGATCAGAATGCATTGAGTCGAAGATTCGTCCCTGGCTGGCTGTCGGCATGACAAATCCGAGCGTGTCCACATCCAAACGAAAATAGCCGGACAAATCCGAATCAACCGAGGCACTGGCTCCGCCACAGACCATTTCGACGCGGGCCAGGCTCACGGGCCTCGATGCCGTATCGACCAACCGTCCTGCAAGTGGGCGCAATTGCGGAATGAATTACGAGTGGAATCACCAACAATAAGTAAGATCGCAGCCCAACGATAGCGGTCCAATCTTACATTAGCGTTGAACGTTGCATGAAAGATCAGTGAAATCACACGGGGAAACTTTTTCGCAATCACACCTAATCCATTAGGTAAATCTCGTTGCTGGATCGACTCCAAATTGTGACCCAAACGCAACGGGGTATTCTAAAAGAAATGCTTCGCGGCGCACTTATTATTCTTCTTCTGACCGACGCTACCTCCAATCAGCATTCGTTGGCTGAGTACCGTGCCGAATACGAAACCAAGTTGAAAGGTCCGAAAGGTTACCTCGCGGTCGCCGGGCTTTGGTGGTTGAAGGACGGCGATCAGCGCGCCGGTAGCGACCCATCGCTTGAAATAGT
>JANXXI010000090.1 GCA_025350695.1 Acidobacteriota bacterium | reverse complement strand
GTACACACGCTGATTGTTCGGTGCGTACGCATACACTTCATTGCCCGAGGTGACGATGCGGTTTTCCACGTCGAACGTGTTCGTCAGGCCGCTAACGTTCGTCATGTTTCCGTTCGCGTCATACGTGAAGCCGCCGCTGTTGATGCGGTTGGTGTTGCCGTCGACGGTGACGCTCAAGGAAGGGGCTGAGCCGGCAGTGGGCGTCTTGCCGAGCAGGTTGCCAAAGCCGTCGTGCTGGTAGGTGGAGGCCCAGGTGGTTGCGCCGCCCACTGTGGCGGTAGCGGAGATCAGGCGCTTCAGCGTGTCGTACTGGTAGGCCACCTTTTCCCCATTCATGGTGCGGGAGAGGATTTGGCCGTTGTCTGCGGTGGCGGAGAATTCGTATTGGACCGTGGCGCCGGGGGCTTGGATGGCGGTTAGTTCGTTGCGCTCGTTGTAAGTGAAGTTGGTTGTGCCCAGGTCCTTCTGCCAGAAGCTGGTGAGGCGGTTGTTGACATTGTTGTAAGTGACGGTGTTGACGTAGTCGACAGTTTGCGTCGGGTATCCGTAGATGTCGAGTCCTACACCTGTCATGCGTATAGGGCGGGACATGTTGTCGTAATAGTAGGTGAACGGAATCCCGTTGTTGACATCCGGGTACTTCACCGTGGTGAGTTTCGATCCGGTGTAGCTGTATTCGATGTCCTTGTCGACTACCGAGTAACTGGGGTAGTTGGAGACACGGAGACGCTTCTTTAGCACGCGGCCAGCCGCGTCGTACGAGTACATTTCGTAAATTGTGTTGCTGCCGCCCGCGCCGGGTGCGGAGAAGGTGGTGACGGCCAGGCGACCGGCGACGTTTTGGGAGAAGGTGGGGTCCACGCTATTGCCATCATACTGGAATTCGGTGCGTTGGCCAACGTCCTCAGTTGTGCCGTTGGGATAGCGCTTGACCATGGCGACTCGCTGGTACGAATTGTAGAGGTACTTCAGCTTTTGACCCTTGGCGTCAGTTTTGTAATCTAGGGTGCCGTCGGCGTTGTAGTAGTGGGAGGTTGTGCCGTTTTCCGGGTTGGTCACTTGGAACAGGCGCTGGTTTGAGTTGTAGGTGAACGTACGGGTTTGAGTGACGCTGCCGCGCGGCATGCTGACTGTCAGCAACTGGTTCAGTTCAGAGTAAGTATAGTTGGTGAGAAGTGCGGCGCCACCGGCGGGATTTGGCTCGGTGACTGTGGTTAGGTTGCCCAAGCTGGGGTATTGCGGTATACGAATGCGGCGCGAGCGATTCGTCCACTAAGTTTATGCTGGTCATCCTGATTCAACTTACACTAGCGGCAAGGTGGCAGCCGTCTCCGCGTACAGGACTTTTCCTGATAATAAACGAGATAGGAGTTTTCAATTGGCCGTGAAAATACTTCAAGCCGTTCGGCGTTTGGGGTTTGTTTTACTTTACTGCGTGAGGAAGGGGTAACGACTAACGATGTCAGTTAATCAAAGACTGGTAGACCAGTGTCCGGGTCTGGCGAAAATAGGGAACGTTCCTTGCTTGCGGAAGTTGGACCATCATCACAGCGACCAGCTTCTCTTTAGGATCGACCCAGAAATACGTGCCGGTGATGCCTGACCAGGAGAAGTCTCCCGGGGAGCCGGGTACAGGATTACGGCCAGCGTCAGTCCGCACTGCAAATCCAAGACCGAAGCTGGTTCCCATTTCGGGCGTTGGGCCGAATGCGTTCAAGCTGAGTGCGACGGGCGAGTGGCGCTCGGTTGCCGGTGGAAGTTGGTCTGAGGTCATCAGCGCCACAGTTTTCGGGGAAAGAATTCTGACCCCTTCCAGTTCCCCGCCGTTGAGTAGCATTTGGCAGAAGCGGGCATAATCGCCAGCAGTGGACAACATGCCACCACCGCCCGAAAGAAGTGCGGGCTTCACGGTTGGATCTATGTTGGGCATCGCCATTCCCGCATCCGGACGGGCGAGGCGGCTTGCTTGGGAGGCATTCAAATAAAAACCGGTATCGTTCATTCGAAGCGGCTGAGTGATGCGTTCGGCGACGAAGCGATCGAGATCCATGCCGCTGACCACTTCGATGATACGGCCCAGAACGTCGGTAGAAACGCTGTATTCCCAGACCTCGCCCGGCTGGTGCGCAAGCGGTATGTTCGCGATGGAGGTGACCATGGCGGCCAGCGATTTGGCGGCGAACATGCCGCTTCGTTTGTATAGATCGTCGACAGGCGAGTTGCCAAAGATGCCGTAGGTGAGACCGGAGGTGTGGCGAAGCAGATCCTGCACGGTCATTGGCCGCTTGGGGGCGATTTTCTCCGCACCAACCTTCGCGTCTTTGAACTCCGGAAGGTACTGGGCGACGGGAGCGCCGATGTCGAGCTTACCTTCTTCGGAAAGAATCATGATCGCCACCGACGTGATGGGCTTCGACATGGAGGCGATGCGAAAGATGGAATCAGTTTTCATCGGCTTCTTGGCGCTGCGCTCCTGGTAGCCGACGGCGTCAAGGGCTGCAATTTTTCCATTGCGAGCTATCAAGACGACGGCTCCAGGGATACGTCCGCTTTCGACATCTGCTTTCATTTGGCCGCGCAGGCGATCGAGGCGTTGAGAAGAAATGCCGAGGTCCTCTGGCTTCTTCGCAGTGGGTATCGATTGACCAAGCGCTACTGTTGAAAGCGACATGCCCAGCAGCCAGACCGATGGATTCAAGGTGAATTGCATGTCTTCGAGTTTATCGCGAATAGATTGATTCGGGTATCACTCGACTGCAAAAGTAATCAGAGTGCTACCGGCTACCACTGCGATGTACTGCTTGCCTTCGTGCTGATAGCTGATCGGATTGGACCAGATCTCGGCGCCGGTTTGGATTCGCCACAGCAATTTCCCGTTGGTGGCGTTGAGCGCAAAAAAGTCGCCCTCCATTGTGCCGGAAAACACCAGGTCGCCGCCCGTTGCAAGTAATCCGCACCAGGGGGGAGTGTGCACCTTAAACTCCCATGCCGGTTCACCGGTCAAGGCGTTCCATGCTCGTAGCGCGCCGTAGGGTTCTTCATCGGTGAGATTTCGTTTGGTGGCGCCAAGATACATTCGCCCGGTTTGATATTGGGCCTCGGTCAAAAAATACATGGCGCCTTTTTCACGCACGTTTTGATAGAACAACTTGGTGCGTGGACTGTAGGATGGGCTAAACCAGTTTGAGGTACCGTCGTCGTCAGGATAGACCAGCGCGCCCTTTTCGCTGGGGGCGGACGCTTCGTTCTTCACGGGGCGGCCACGCGGGTCGATACTTTTTGCCCACGTCTGTTTGGCGAAGGGCTTGGCTAGAAGGAACTCGCCGGTGGCGCGGTCCAGAAGATAGTAAAACGCATTGCGATTGGCGAACAACATCAGCTTGCGCCTGCGGCCACCGTATTCGGCGTCGAGCAGTACAGGGATTTGGTTGGAGTCGATGTCGTGAAGGTCGTGGGGAACGAACTGAAAATGCCACTTCAGCTTGCCAGTGCCGGCATCGAGGGCAATCACGGAATCCGAATACAGGTTGTCTCCCTGACGGGATTGGCCATTGTAGTTAGGACTCGGATTTCCGGCGCCCCAATACAGCAAGTTCAATTCAGGATCATAGGAGCCGGTTAGCCAGGTAGTCGCACCGCCGTTCTTCCAACTGTCGCCGGACCAGGTTTCGTTCCCAGGCTCTCCAGGCGCCGGAGTGGTCCAGAAGCGCCAGGCGCGTTTACCGGTCTTCGGGTCGTAGGCATCGAGAAAACCACGGACGCCGTATTCGGCGCCGGCGACGCCTACGATGATCTTATTCTTCAAAGCCAGTGGTGCGGCTGTCATGGAGTAGCCGAGTTTTGGATCGGCGACGGGCACGTCCCAGCGCACACGGCCCGACTTCAGATCAAGCGCGACGAGATGCGAATCAATCGTTCCGATGAAGAGTTGATCGTCGAGCACGGCAACGCCGCGGTTTACTTGTCCACAACAAACGGAGATGCCTTCCGGGATCCCGCGCCGGTAGTGCCAAATGGGGCGGCCGGTGCGGAGGTCGAGCGCGGTGACATCGCTGGGCGGATCGGTGAGGTACATGACGCCGTCGAAGACCAGGGGCGTGGTTTCGACGTGTTGACGGCCCCGGGTTTGATACATCCATGCGACCTTGAGGCGATTCACGTTGGAGTGGTTGATCTGATTAAGCGCGGAATAATGATGCGATTGATAATCGCCGGAATAAGTGAGCCAACTCGCGGGTTCGCGCGCGGCGTTGCGTAAACGGTCATAGGACACTTGGGCGAACAGAGTGCCTGCGGCAAGGCAGGCGGTGAGGAGAATTTTCATCGCGAAGAGTCCTCTGTGAGTTTGGCGAGGTAGGCCACCAGATCGTCCAGTTCGGCAGGCGTGAAGCTTTTTCCGTAGCTGGGCATGAGCGAGTTTTTGAGGTTTTTGTCTAAGCTTTTCAGGTCCGCTTTCCACAGCGAATGCAGCTTGTCGCCGGCATCGCGAAGCTGGATGGAGAAGGTATCCTCGTTGACCCGAACGCCTTCAATGGCGCGGCCTTCCTTGGTTGTCGCGCGGATTTCGAAGTAACCGGATGAGATGTCCGCGTTGGGATTCACAAGCGATTCCCGCAGGTGGGTAGAACTGCGGCGTTCGCCGATCGTTGTTAGATCGGGACCGAAGGCGCCGCCGCTACCTTGAACCGCGTGGCAACGGGTGCAGCCTCCCGTGGATCGAAACAGTTGTTCGCCCTTCGGCGGATTTCCGGGAGTTGCGATAGTGCTTACACGGCCCAGCTTGCGGATATGCGCGGCGACCAACTGCGCTTCATTTTCAGTCATCCAACTGGAGGGCATAGCCGTGTCAGCGATGCCTCGACGGATGACGCGCAAAAGAGCTTCATCGTCTGGAGCATGGCGCAAGCGCGGACGGTTGAGCGGTGATCCGCGGCCACCTTCGCCGGTTTGCCCATGACAGAAGGAGCATTGGCTGAGATAGAGCTTCTCGCCGCGTGCTGCCTGGTCCTGGGCTGGACTCTGCGCGGTCACATTCGCACAGAGGAGAACCACGCATATCGAAAGCAAGGACGGCTTTTTCCTGGGCATGTTGGAGCCTTTCGGATACTCTACCATCTCCACGAGCCGGACCAACGGATAGTGGTCAAGAGAGTAACGTTTTGGCCAACCGGCGTTCTATTCGGCTGACATTCCGGAGTTCGCACTCCCACACGACGACCACGTTCCAGCCTGCAACTTTGAGCGCAACGATATGTTGGCGATCCCGTTCACGGTTACGTTCTATTTTCCGTTGCCAATAGGCTACGTTTGTCTTGGGAGTGCGGGCGCCTCGGGCACAGTTGTGGCCATGCCAGAAGCAGCCGTGAACGAAGATGACTTTCTTGAGGCGCGGCAGCACCAGGTCGGGCTCGCCGGGGAGATCCTTGCGATGCAGACGGAAACGGTAACCCATGCGGTGGACCATGCTGCGTACCGCAAGCTCCGGAGTTGTGTTGCGATCCTTCACGGCACGCATGGTTCGGCTTCGTTGTTCGGCGGTTTCTTTCATCCGTTGTAAGTAAGATGGTAGCGCCATGGCTGAGGTTTGTAGAAGTTCCTCGAAGCTTTGTTCACTTAGGTTCCTAGCGTGACGATTGCTGCTCTCCAAACGGACATTTCGACTAGATTAAGTACCTGCCAGTCTTTTCTGAATTTGGTCCAAATGTAGCAATACACACACTGGCGTTGGCGGTTTTTGCATTCTAAACAAATTCGCGGTGGCCGTGGATAAGCCTGTCGGTTTTTGAACCTTCCAGAGTAACCCACAATGGGATGGACCAACTCGTCCATGAACTGGATCGACACCTCGGTGCTGGCAGCATACCTGATTGGTCAGCACCGTCACACTCACAAACGGCGTGATCGCGGCAGGCGGCACCTGCACCTTTACGGTAAACGTCACCACCACCATCCCTGGCACGATCACCAACACCACCGGCAACACCACCGCCACCGATGCCCTGCAATACCCGCCTTCTTAAATAGTACTTTCAAAGTTGACTAGCCCCAATCCACAATTTGGCCTAAGTTGAGACAAACAGAGACTTATCCAGGGCTAACCCGCTTTGGTTACTACCATTGGGTGGTAGCAAGTTGACCGGCTTAGGAATATAGTCCATTTAGGTCCCCCCATGAACACTAGGCACTCTCTCTATTTGTTTGCGATTGCATTTCCGGATCCCCGTTCACGAAACAGAATGGCCTTTGCTCTTGGCGCGGCGGCTTTATTTGGGCCCTGGGCGGTTGCCGCTGCCCAACCGAACGTCACTAAGAAATTCGCTGTACGGTCTATTCTTGTGACTGAGACAACGACTCTGACATTCGACCTTGTCTCTGGTATCGGAAATGCCCTGACAGGGGTAAGCTTTACCGATCCTTTGCCCCCCGGCATTGTGGTGGCAACGCCAAACGGCCCGATCGGCGCATGTGGTGGAGTAACTACCGTGGCGGGGTCAAATGCGATTACTCTTACGAACGGAACTGATCGGAGTCGGGGCGGTTGGGACTGCACCTCAGGGAAAGAGGCTACCCTAAATGAATCTTAGAAACTGTCCCTTTTCATTCTTGAGTGCGGTCGCCTTACTTCTCTTGACGGCCTCATTCAATCCTGTATTTGCACAAACCGGCATTGTTCAGGTTTGCAAAGTCGCAGGGAGCGGTGTCACAGTGGGTACGAACTTTACCTTCAACGTTGCTGGAACACCAGTGACGGTTGCTGCTGGTCCTGCGCCAGGGGGCACTTGCAGCACCGCACTTGTGGAACCAGCAGGCCCTGTGGTGATCACCGAAACGCTACCGGCAGGCATCACGCTGACGTCAGTCACCACATTGCCCGCCGGGTCGCTGATTAGCAGTAATCTCGCCGCAGGCACAGTCACCGTCACGGTCACTACCGGGGCGGCTACAATCGTCACATTCACTGACGTGGCTGTGCCCTCCGGCTTGGTTCAGGTTTGCAAGGTTGCCGGCGCAGGAGTTGCAGTGGGTACGAACTTCACATTCAACGTTGCTGGAACACCAGT
>JANXXI010000355.1 GCA_025350695.1 Acidobacteriota bacterium | reverse complement strand
GCCCACCGGCGTCCAGGCCAATTTTTTCTTGGAACTTCGCGGAGGAATCAGCAAATAGGCCCCGGCCGTTCCTCCCAAGGCAGCGCTAATGAACGCGCCCAGGCCGTAAATCGCCGCGACAAAAAAGCCTCTGCGCGGAGTGTCTGTTGGTGTCTCAATCGGGTCAGTCATGTCGATACATATCCAGTTTAGGCAAAGTATCAGGATAACAAGTGTTTAATCTGATACGCGTTGTGAAGTCAACTCTATGCCAAAGTGGATGCGCAAGTCGCAAACGAATTGTAAAAATTTATCCCTTTAAAATACGACAGCCGCCCACTTTTGTTAGGGCGGCTGCCTTCAGTAGCCTCGCGAGACTACTTCTTCTTGTTACTTTTCATACAACTAGCGTAGCGTCTCGACGTGACCGGTCCACAGGAACTGCGGCTCCGGCACTGACGAAGCCTGAACGTTAGTAACTCCGACTCAACAGTCGGTGACCTCTTGACGCGTCCATCTACAACCAGATTTCATTTTGTTGGACCACCTCCTTTTTCAGTGATGTCTCTATTCCTAAATCGAAATTATTGGTTCAGTCAAGCAAAATTTTACGGTTCACAGGCAGCCTACCGAAATGTCTTGTAAGTCCCTCGAACTGCGGTAAATCCATAGTGCATGCCTCTCGATTCTTTGATCACTATCAACGAATCTATACATGTACAATGGTTCTTCAATGCCATATCTGCTTCCGCGGCATACGGGCGCCCTCAACGCGGGAACAGCACGCCGAGCGCTTCTTGGCTTCTTTCTTTCCGGTCTGCTGGTTGGACTGCCGGGAGCCCTTTTGCCCGCTTGGGGGCATCACCTACAATCCGGCTTTCTCTGGGTCGCTTTTTATTTCTTTAGCCTTAATTTCGGAGTCCTGCTGGCCAATCTCATCGCTCAGCTAGCGCTGCCGCGATTCGGAACTGGAGCCGTTCTCTCGCTGGCCGCTCTCATCGGCGCGATTTCGCTCGTGGCTCTAGCCTTCACCTCCACTCCTATGAGCGGCCAGACGCTACGCGCTTTCGGACTTTTCGGGGCCGGCATCGCCGCTGGATTAGCTAACACTGCCATTTTCGAGGCCATCACCTCCATCTACCGTCACGACGCCGCATCCACAACAAACATCGCGGGACTCTTGTTCACCCTTGGGTCAATGACCACCGCCCTCGTCCTGGCTCAAACATTTTACGCGTATTCCGTTGCCGTCGGGCTCCTGTTGCTTGCCACTATTCCACTGTTGATGACGGTACTTTATGCACGAACCGAATTCCAGCCCGTTGAGCCAATCCCTCACCCGCCCCAGGCCATTCAAGATTTCCGGAAGCCGGCAGCCATTCTCTTTGCACTGCTTCTGTTTTTCCAGTTTGGGAACGAATGGTCCATCGCCGGCTGGTTACCAATCTTCCTGATCCAGCGCTTGGGCATTAGCCCGGAAACCGCGCTCAAAATGTTAGCCTTCTATTGGTTTGCTCTGCTGGTGGGACGAACGGTGGCCCAAGCCATTCTGCCCCGCTTCAATCACGCCCGCTTGTTGTTCGCCAGCGTACTTGCTTCGATGTTCGGGTGCCTCATCCTTGGAACCACCAACAACCTGCAAGGCGCCTTCGTCGGCATTCTGCTTATCGGGGCCAGCTTTGCACCCATTTACCCCATCGTTGTTGAGAAGCTGGGCGACCGATTCCCGTACTATCATCCGGCGTTTCTCAATGGAATTTTCGCCGTGGCCATGAGTGGCGGCATGTTAGCCCCAGCCGGACTTGGTCTGATGGCGCACTACTTTCAGATCCAGGTTATGATCGTTGTACCATTCGTCGGTTCGCTGATGGTGTTCCTGCTGATCTTTCTGATCTGGCTGGAATCGAAACTACAGAAGCTGGCGGCGAGAGAGTAAATGCCTGCTTTCAGGAGTAATGCCTTCTTGCACAGCAAAGTTGCTTCATCAATAGTGTTGAGGCTACAACATGCTGGACCCTCACCCCATGCATGGCATCCGCACCGACAGTCTTCTTTTTGTCGGCACTGCCCTTGATTCTGACATCCGCGTCGGTATAGGTGTAGACGATCCTACGCACGACGTTCGATTTCAAGTGGATGAAAGGGCTGCCCACAAAAACAAAAGAGGTTACGATCACGATGGAAGGTTCCGGAGTCTTCAAGGGCCATGCTCATCTGGTAGACGCGCGTAAAGACACGGATGGCGCGCTCCGTTTCCAGTCATGCGGAGCCTCCGCTGATCCCACCGAGAGGCCAAACAACGAAGTACTCGAATATCTTCGCCAGCGTGCAAGAGGCAAGACAAAGACGATAGCGACGGTCAAAGTAACCGATCGCGGTCGTGCTGTGCCGGAAGCAAGAGTTTCATTGATCCGCGAATTGCGAGAAATAGTGGCCAAAACAGATTCAGCCGGCGAAGCAAGATTTGAGGATTTAAATCCAGCGAAATACAAGATCGCCACAGCACTAGAACACTACCTGGTTGAGGTGGGAATTTTAACAGACCTAGAAGTCCAGGTTATTCAAGGCGAAAATACCTACGGATCTCGTTGAACGAAACGATGATTCAGCTGGTCTCGATGCGGTAGTTGAGACCGATGGGACGGGGTGTGCAAAAATACCGGGATACCAAAAGGTCTCCTATAATGTGCGCGTTTTAAGTAACCATGCTCTTCACGGGTATATGGTTTCCGATTGGTCGTCGCTATAGCCCTACTGCAATCCCACTCTCCCCTTCCCCGCCGGCCCGTCGTAAATCAATTCAATACTCTTCAGCGCTTTCAACTTCCCCTCATAAGGAAAAAACAAATACCCCGCTACGGGCTTGTCCACAATCTCGTTCCGTAGTTCACGCTCCGGAACTAGCTCCTCGGGCTTTGACTCCGGAGCCTTCTCAACCCCGGGATGCTCTTCCTCCGGTACAGGGCTCGGCCGAGGCTGTCGCGAGCCGGTCTGATCGCCAGGAAACCGCGGCTGCCGTTGGGAACCGCCCACTACTACTTCCCCCGGTCCACTGCCGATAACAAGCGCCGGTAAATTCGATCGCGTATTCTTCATCCTTCGCACCACCATCCCCGATGATTGTGATTCAACTACCTTTTTCCCGTTGAGCCTCAAAGTAAAGTCAGACGGGTTCACTTGCATGCGAACAAACGGCGCCGGATAAATTGCGATCTCAACCACTAGATAATCTCCGGCAAATAGAGGCGCCTTTCCCGCCCCCTCGCCCAACGGTAAAGTATGCGCATGAAACTCTGCCCCAACATCCGCTTTACCCAGCTTCATCATTTGCGGATAGTCCGAGATTTTGGGCCTCACGGCGACGTCGTCCGCCCACACGGCGGTCAAAAGGAAAAACAACCCTACAGCCTGCTTCATGATCCGAGTATAATCCGACACATGGGCCGCTACATCGCTTTGTTCTTCTGCGCCATTCTCGCGTTCGGCGCGACGCTTCCAAAAAAACACGCCACCGTTGCCCGAAAAACCGTAGTACCGAAGAAACAGCTCACTCTGCCCGAGCGCATTCAAACCCTCATCAATTCCTCCGAAGCCGGACGCGGAGCCCATTGGGGCATCAACGCCGTTGCCCTCTCCAGCGGCCAGTCGCTAGCCGCCATTAACGAGACACGCCACTTCGTTCCGGCATCCAACACCAAGCTCTTCTCCACTGCCTTGGCCTTCGACCGCCTCGGCCCTGATTACCGATTTCAGACAAAAATAGTTGCAGACATGCTCCCGGATAAGGAAGGCCGC
Organism: Acidobacteriota bacterium; assembly: GCA_025350695.1. Classification (GTDB taxonomy): domain Bacteria; phylum Acidobacteriota; class Terriglobia; order Bryobacterales; family Bryobacteraceae; genus JANXSF01. The sequence goes on along the minus strand of JANXXI010000355.1, from coordinate 13,961 downwards.
ATCACCGGTGATCTTCGTCTAATCGGTGGCGGCGATCCCACACTCTCCGGCCGCATCTACCCCTATCGGCCCAAAGCTGAACCTAACTCGCCCTACGCGCCACTCGAGGATTTGGCGGATCAACTCATCGAACGGGGTGTCAAGGAAATTCAAGGCGACATCCTCGGAGACGATTCCCGTTACCCCTGGGACCCTTTCCCCGAAGGCTGGGCGGTGGACGATCCGATCTACGAGTACGGCGCCCCAGTTTCGGCACTTACCTGGAACGACAACGCGTTTCGCCTTACCCTCGATGCAGCTCCTGAAACCGGCCAGGCTCCAGGGCTCACAATATTTCCCAGCATCGGCTACTTCAATATTCAGAATCTGGCCTCAACCGGCGTTGGCCGCGAAAAGAAGATCGACGTCCGCCGTATTCCCGCCGCCAACGAGATCGTGGTCTCCGGAAAACTCGGAATAGCGGCCAGCCCCTATACGGAATTGCTTGGCGTGGATGACCCCGCGCTGTTCACCGCAAGCGCCCTCCGCGAGGTGCTCGAACAAAAGGGAATCAAGGTCTCCGGCAATGCGCGCGCCTACCACCGCCTGGAAGGCGAAGCACGTCCCATCGGTGGTCAGATTCTAGCGCAGCGAATGTCGCCTAATTTGACCGAGGTGGCCCAGGTCGTCAACAAGGTCAGCCAAAATCTCCACGCAGAAATACTTCTTCGCGAAGTAGCCTTCGTGAAACGAAGTGAGGGAACTCGTAAATTCGGACAGGAAGAAATGAAGGATTTTCTGGCCGAAGTCGGAGCCGCGAAAGATGGATTCCATTTTGAGGATGGCTCGGGACTCAGCCGCCTAACTCTACTCACGCCAGAAACGGCGGTCAAGCTTTTAACCTACATGCATAAATCGAAGAACGCCGAGGTCTACGCCCTTACACTGCCGATTGGAAACGAAGACGGCACGCTCGACAAACGTTTCTCGGGGCAAGCCAAGGCTTCGCGCATTCATGCCAAAACGGGGTCTCTTACTCATGTCAGCGCCCTTAGCGGTTATGCCGATTCGCCTACTCGTGGACGCATCGCCTTTTCCATTCTGGTGAACAACTTCAACTCCCCAACCTCCGAGATTCGCTCGATTGTTGATAAAATAGTTATGGCGATTGCCGAATAAAAATTATGCCAATTTACGAATACGCTTGCTCCGGTTGCGGAAATGAATTTGAGAAGCTGGTGCGCCGCACCTCCGATCAAAATTCTTTAGCTTGCCCCAAATGCGGCGACAGCCACTTGGAACAGAAATGGTCTACTTTTGCCGCTAAGGCAGATGGCGCAAGCCGATCCGAGCCCATGGCCGGAGGCTGCCCAGCTGGCATGTGTGGCACGCCTGGTTTGTGCGGACGCAATTAGGCCCGCTTCTCAACGACCTTCTTACGCGACGTGGTATTTACCCGCGACGCGGATTCCGTGACGAAGCTAGCCGCGCCGGCTCATACGCCCCAGCCGTCGCCGACAAAGCACTTGCCAGATTTATGATCGATTGGTCCGTAGCCTGCGCCATGGCATTGAGACTCATCCCTTCCGCTTGCTTAACAAAGGTAAGCAGCTTATCCCCTTCGCCGACCTCGATGCGAAGCCAGTCGCCGGGACGAACTTGCTCGGTTGCAATCAAATTAGAAATCGGTTGAACCACTAAGCGCTCCAAAGCCCGCTTCAGATGGCGCGCCCCATACTTGGGATCGATTCCTTCCTTCAGCAAATAGTCCTTGGTTGCGTCAGTGGCCGTAAACACAAACGAACGCTCACCCAAGGATTGAAAAATGCGATTCTGCACCATCCGCAATTCAATGTCGAGAATTCTGCGGATGTCGTCTTCCCCAAGCGGCTTGAACACGACAATTTTGTCCAGTCGATTCATGAACTCGGGAGTGAATTTCTTGCGGGCGGCTTCGTGTCCACTTCGCCCTATCTTGTCACTCATCTTTTGTTGAGCCTTTGGATCGAGCGCTGCAGCCATCTCGGTCGCGCCTGCTGGACCAATTCCAAATCCCAACCTAGGGGACAGAAGGTTGCTCATCTCAGTGGCCCCCAAATTGGAGGTCATGAAAATCATCGCCCTGCTGAAATCGACCTTGCGGTTGTCACCCAACGTCAACGTTGCTTTGTCCAAAATTCCCAGCAACAGGTTCCAAAGCGAGTCACTGGCCTTTTCAATCTCGTCGAACAGCACGAAACTGATTTTCACTTTGTCAGTGTGAAACTGATTCAGTGTTTCCTGACTCAGCAAAGGATGGGTTTCCCGATGGCCCAAATAGCCGGGAGGCGATCCAATCAACTTCGCAATCTCGTGGCTGTGTTGAAACTCCGCACAGTCAATCTTGATCACGCCCCGCGGATTGTTCAGCATGCTTTCTGCCGTGGCTTCCACGATTCGGGTCTTTCCGGTGCCCGTAGGCCCTAGGAATAGGAAATTTCCTATTGGGCGGCCCGGAGGATTCATCCCCGTCATGTGCATCTGGAAAATATTGACGATCTGCTGGACGGCCTCGCCTTGACCCACAATATGCTTGCGGAGGTTTGCCTCCAAACTCTCCGCATCCCGTCCAGTGCGGCCTGGATCAAGCACCTGATTTAGTCGAACCATAGTGTCCATTCCAAAATTTTCCGTACGCACAGAGGCGCTCTCCATCAAACTCTTGGCGACATCCTTGCCAGTTGCTTGACTTCTTCCGTTTCGCTCCCGCGATTGCCAGGTTGACGAGAACATATCCCTCCGGCTACTACATTAGTTTTCTGTTACTTCCTAGGGGGTCGAGTCGGCCGGATCTCTACTCTGCTAACCAGAGTTCGTTCCGGCATCCTCAGCACCGCTAAAACCATATCGGCAACATCGTCCGGACTAATTTTCCAATTTGACGCCGCCGAACCTTTTTCTGCTTTTCCCACTTCCGCCCGTCCAAACTCCGTGTCCACGCTGCCTGGCATTATGGTTGTCACCCGGATGTTGTCATACCGGTGATCCAACATCATGGCCTCAGCCATTCCGTTCATCCCAAACTTCGAGGCATTGTAAGCCGCCCCGGTGGCAAACGGATTCTTCGCGGCCAAACTACTTAACTGAACGATGTAACCACCGCCAGCCGCCTTCATTCTGGGTATCGCCAAACGGGAACAATGAAACGCTCCCGTTAAATTCACATCGACCACACGCTTCCAATCCAATAGGCTCATCTCACCAGCCGGTTGAAACACACCGATCCCGGCATTGTTCACCAATATGTCCAAACCACCTAAGGTCCGATCGGCAAACTCGTAGAGATGCAATACGTCTTCTTCCCTAGAAACATCGGCGGGAAATCCGAAAACCTTAAGGCTCGCGCGGCTTAATTCTTCTACCGCCTTTTCCGTGCTCTTTTGCGTCGTCCCTGTCAACAACACGTCCACACCGGCTCTTGCTAATGCCTCCACCACGGCCCGCCCGATGCCGCGCGTGCCGCCGGTGACAATTGCTTTCTTTGCTTTGAGTTGAGTTTCAGGTTGGGTTGCCATACTTCGATGCTATCGTAAGGGGGAGCCCTCGTTTTTAACTATGTGGAGTCTGTTCTGGTTACGAGTCGCGGCCGCCTTGTACTCCCTCGGCTTGCTGCAAACTCTTTTGACATTGTTTCGTCGCGGCGAAAAGCTTGCCGCACCCGCTCGTACCGCCTTTTCGCTAGGCGTAGTCCTCCATTTTGTCTCACTCGTCGAGCGCGGATTCGCAATCGGCCATCTCCCCACAACCTCGGTCTACGAATCGCTTTCGCTGTGCGCCTACTTCCTGGCTTTAACTCATTTGCTCATCGCGAAATGGTACAGCTTTCCGTCTCTTTCTTTCGTGGTTTTCCCGATAGTTTTTCTATTGACCTCGCTGGCTTCGACCGAGATACCCACCGCCGGCTGGGCCGATCCTGGTCTACGAAGCGCATGGTTGAACGCGCACATCCTGCTCGTAACCTTTGGGTACGCGGCAATTGTGGTCACGGCCGCTTCAGCGGTCTTTTACCTACTGCAGGAACGCCACCTCAAAGCCAAAGCCGTCGGAGGGCTCTTCCGTAATTTGCCTCCGCTTGGCACCCTGGATAGTTTGACATCGAAGGCCATGGCCATCGGATTCGTGCTAATCACGCTTGGCTTTTTCACCGGTTCGGCCTGGGCATTTGTCGAATCAGGTTCGCGCTGGCTGAGCGAACCCAAAGTGCATGTTTCCCTGATTACCTGGCTCTTCTACTTGCTGATTATGTACCTTCGAGTGGCGGCCGGTTGGCGCGGTCGGCGCGCGGCATTCCTCGCTGTTTATCTGCTCTTATTCTCGGGGCTCACTTGGGTTTCTCACAGCGGATTGAGGCCGCTACTGGAACGATGAAACTCCATTTGGCTGGCCTGAACCACAAAACGGCGCCCGTGGAATTGCGGGAGAAAGTCGCATTCGATGCGGCCACCCTTGAAGCCAGCCTCAATGAGCTGACCAGGATTGCGGGCCTGGAAGAAGGTTTGATCCTTTCCACCTGCAATCGGGTCGAGATCCTGGTAAGCGCCGAGGAAGGAGCCAACGCCAAGCAATGCATTGAAACTTTCCTTGAATCAGCCAGCCATGTTTCAAACGGCAAGTTGGCTGGCCATCTTTACCATCATGAGGGTAAGGAAGCGATTCATCATCTGTTCCGCGTCGCTTCAAGCCTCGACTCGATGGTAGTGGGCGAGCCTCAAATTCTGGGGCAGATCAAAGCAGCCTTCACTGCCGCGAAGTCTGCCGGGGCAGCCGGGCACGACCTGGAATTCCTCCTCACCCGGGCGTTCAGCGTAGCCAAACGGGTTCGCACGGAAACAGAAATTGGCTCATCGGCCGTGTCAATCAGCTTCGCGGCCGTGGAACTGGCGAGAGAAATCTTCGGGTCTCTTAAAGACAAGAAGGTGATGCTGATCGGCGCCGGCAAAATGTCCGAGTTGGCCGCTCGGCATTTGAAGCGATCCGGCATCGGCGAGGTCCTGGTAACCAACCGCACCCGTTCGCGCGCCGAGCAAATGGCCCAGGTTTTTGGAGGTCAAGTAGTTGACCCCGACAAAATGCTGTCGGCGTTGCCATCCGTCGATATCGCGATTACGTCAAGCGGCGCCCCACACTATATCCTGACCCAGGACAACATGCGCCCTGTGATGGCGGCCCGCCGGAACCGGCCAATGTTCTTGATCGACATCGCCGTGCCACGGAATATTGAGCCGGCCGTCAACGACCTTGAAGCCGTTTTCCTCTACGACATTGACGATCTGGGACGGGTGGTTGAAAAGAACTTGAAGGGCCGGTTGTCGGAAGCTAAGCAAGCTGAGGCCATCATTGCCGAAGAAGTCGATAAGATTCTGGAGCGCATTGAGGCGCGGAAAATAACACCTCTAATTGTCAAACTGCAGGAGCAAGTGGAAGGCTGGCGGAAGGCGGAGTTGGAACGGGTTCGGACAAAACTGGGCGACTTGACGCCGCAGCAACATGAGGTAGTAGATGCGTTGGTGAGATCGCTTGCGAACAAGATGTTGCACGGGCCGATGAGCGAATTGCGCGCCTCAGTCGGCAAGCCTGAAGGTGAGATGACTGCCGAAATCGTCCGCCGGATTTTTCGATTGGGAGACTCATAGCATTGTTAGTAATAGGTTCCAGAGGTTCGCAATTGGCGTTATGGCAGTCACGGTGGGTGGCCGCCGAATTGGCCAAGCTGGGGTTTGAAACTCGCATCGAAATCATCCACACAACAGGAGACAAGATCACCGACGTTCCCCTATCAAAAGTGGGGACAAAGGGTCTTTTCACCAAAGAGATTGAAGAAGCTTTGTTGGACGGTTCGGTGCATTTGGCGGTTCACAGCCTAAAGGACATGCCGACCGATTTGCCTGACGGACTGATGCTGGCTGCGATTCCGCAGCGCGAAGATCCGCGCGATGCAGTCATCGGAGCAAAGTTAAGTGAGTTGAAGCAGGGGGCTCGGGTAGGGACAAGTTCGTTACGACGCGCGGCCCAACTGCGTCAGCATCGGCCTGATCTGATCATAGAATCCATTCGTGGCAATGTGGATACGCGATTGCGCAAACAGGCGGAGGGGCAGTTTGACTCGATCATCCTGGCGTCAGCTGGGCTCCATCGATTGGGGTGGCAGGATCGAATCGCCGAGTTGCTGGAACCTGAGTTTATGATTCCCGCGGTCGGGCAAGGGGCACTGGCGATTGAGACTCGGACGGAGGGCGCCGGGCTTGAAGCTTGCCTTCGCTTGGACCATGCGGCGACGCGGGCCTGCGTCACGGCGGAACGAGCCGTACTCAGAGAGTTGGGCGGCGGATGCCAGGTGCCGCTTGGGGCTTATGCCAAGTTGACGGGCGATTCGCTGACGCTTCTCGGCAAGGTGGTTTCACCGACCGATGGACGTTCGTTTGCGGGTTCGGTCCAAGGCCGCGCGTGCGATGCGGCTGCGCTGGGGAAACAATTGGGACGCCAGCTCTTAGAAGATGGGGCGGCCCAAATACTGAAAGAGGTCTACGGGGCGTGAGTGGGCTTGGCAAGGTCTACCTGGTTGGCGGCGGACCGGGCGATCCGGATTTGATCACGGTCAAGGGGCATGCGGTCTTGCAACAGGCCGAGGTGATCGTTTACGACAATCTCGTTTCCCGCGAGCTACTGGCACTCGCCCCGGACGCTTTGCTGATTTACGCCGGCAAGAAAAAGTCCGACCACGCCATGCCGCAGGATGAGATATCCGCGCTTCTCGTCCAGCATGCTCGCGAGGGTAAGCGCGTGGTGCGACTGAAGGGCGGAGACCCGTTCATCTTCGGCCGTGGCGGCGAGGAGATGGAAGCGTTGACCGAGGCCGGCATTCCTTATGAAGTGGTGCCGGGCGTTACCGCTGCGTTGGGCATCGCCGCTTACAACGGAGTGCCGTTGACGCATCGTGATCATACGTCGGTGGTCAGTTTTGTTACTGGGCATAACCCGGATCAGATTGACTGGAACAAGGTTGGGCATGCGGAAACGCTAGTGCTCTACATGGGACTTTCGAACCTCACCGAGATTGCCCGGCGATTGATTGTAGCGGGTCGAAACCCTGAGACGCCGGCGATGGCCGTTCGGTGGGCGACGCGCGCTACGCAAACTACGATCGTTGGGACCTTGGCGACTTTGCCCGCGCTGGTGGAGCAGGCTCATATGAAGCCGCCGGCGACGATCGTTATCGGCGAGGTGGTTGGCCTTCGCGAAAAGCTGAACTGGTACGAACGGCTGCCGCTGTTCGGCAAGAAAATCGTGATCACTCGGGCGACCTCTCAAACGGCTACTTTGGGGCACAAGCTGCATGAGCTTGGAGCTGATGTGGTGGAATTGCCGGTCATCTCATTCGCACCGCCACTTGACCCGGCGCCACTAGATCAGGCTTTGGCGAGTTTGCCAGCTTACGATTGGCTGATCTTCACCAGCGCGAACGGTGTTCGTTACTTTCTGGAACGGCTGGACAAATCGCCACATGACCTGCGTGATCTGCGGGCGAAACTCTGTGCGATCGGCCCGGCGACAGCACGCGAACTTGAAGCGCTGCACTTGAAGGTGGACGTTGTCCCAGAAGAGTATGTGGCCGAGAGTCTGGTTGCGGCGATGAGCAAGTTCGAGCTTGCCGGAAAACGAATCCTGATTCCGCAGGCGGCCGTGGCGCGTGATGTCGCGCCGGCGGCGCTGCGGGAACTCGGCGCGACGGTGGACGTGGCTGAGTCCTACCGAACCATTGTTCCTAGAGCTTCTGAGGCCAAGGCAAAGGAACTTTTTGGATCCGCGCGCAAACCTGATTGGATTACATTTACAAGTTCGTCGACCGTGAAAAACTTCCTGGCGCTGGCAGGAGCAGGGGCGCTTGAAGGCGTGCACATCGCAAGCATTGGGCCCGTGACCTCAGATACCCTTCGGATGCATGGGCTGACGGTTGATGTCGAGGCCCGGCCGCATACTATCGAAGGTTTGGTTGACGCAATCTTACTTGGGTCGGCCACTCTCCACTAGACGCCCTTGTGATTCGCCGCGGAGCCAAACGTAGATTGGAGATCGTGGCGTGGGCGATGGCCAGGGCATCGCGATTTTCAAAGTTTGCTGAGTGCCGGAACTTGCCGTGGTGGCCGGAATGGAATCCACCGGGACACCTTTCGTTGCATCCCATCCAGTGCGATCAATGAGTTCAAGATCTGAACCTGTCAGGATGCCGGCGAAGTTGCCGGGGCTGGCTTTTTCATCGGTCATCCAGAACATTTCGATCCGTGGGAAGCGAATCACCTGGCCTAGCTTCGCCGGATCAGAAGGGGCGTCACCGATCAGAGTTGCAGTTATTTGACAGCCGGTGGGACCTAACGCGCCGGGATCGAAACTGAGGAAGAGTTGGCCCGGGCCGACCGACTCAAGCTTTGCCCCGTTTTTCTTTTCGCCTACCTTGAGCAGAAGTTCGTTTTCGGCGCATTGCAATTTTACGGAGGGGCTTGCCGAAGCGGGTTCCACCTTCATCACGACACTGACGAATGAGCCAGCGGGTAGTTCGTCGGCCTTTGGCGTGATGCCGAGGTTGTCCGGCAACCCCACTTTGACGGAAACTATTTTCGGTTTGGGTCCGCCGACTTGGAGCGCCGCAGCGAAGCGAACGTTACCCTGCGCCACTATGTTCATTGCAAGCTGCGCACCGGTCTTGACATCGGGTTGTACGGTGGCGATCGCGAGCCGCTCGTTGGGGCGGGTTGGGTCGTAATCCGCCAAGCGAAATTTCACGCCCTCAGAGGAGATCCCTTCAATGCGGTTAAGCCCGCGGCCGTTCAGTAAGACGCGTTGTTCGGCGGCGTCGCGAGCCAAGCGGATGGGGAGGTTTTCGATTTGCGGTGGCGCGGCGGCAACAAGAAGCGGCAGTTCGTGACTGGCTCCGTTAGCTGAGGTAAGCGCCAGCACATAGCTACCAGGGCGAAGATGATCCGTATCCAGTTCCACGCTGAGCCTTCGTTGAGGACCTTGGAAAGTTATGGGAGGTTGCCAGTCAAGAACGTCGGTGAGAACTCTTTGGCCACCGGCCCGGTGCAGAGCCGCCTGCTTCACGAATTGGAAATCAGCGCCCTCAAGATCGAGCCTCACGGGGCCGGAATTGGTAACCAGTTTTTCAAGCGAGCCTACAACGGCTTGAGCCGTAGATAGGTTGTCAACGTCATACGCATTGATGGAACCATCGACCTTAACGGAGTCAAAATCCCAGCGGCCAGTGAGTTGGTAGGCGCCGGGCGCAAGTTTGGCATTGCGCGGATCGATCTCGATGGCTCGTCCTTGAACGTTCACTCGCACGGGGATTGGCGCCCCTTGACCGGTCGGCTTCAACGCCCAGTCGCGAATCTTTTCGACCAGCAGGGGATCTGCTCCAGGCTTCAAGGGCAGCAAGGTTTTAGCGCTTACCGGGATGTTGGCGGCAGCAGCTAATTGGATGTTTGGCGCCGAGGCGTCGCTAAACCGGTGAGCCCATAAATAGACGGTTTTGGAGCGGGAGGTGGAACTGAGGGAAGGCAAAAATCGACCGCAGAGCTGCATGGAATCCTCTGAAATTGGAACCGAGAAGACAGAACGAAAATCGGTTTCCGGGAAGAGCCATCCTTTGACTTCGGGCAGCATACCGGCGCCTGGGAACAGTCCGCCGGCGTTCGAGAAAAAGCCGTCCATGGCTTTGTCCTTCATGCTTACGAGTGGAGCGCGGCGGGCGCCGGATGCGTCGAGCCCGTAGTTGGTCCCACTCAGCGTGCGCACCAGCGCTGCCAGCATGCGATCTGTTGGATTGGTGCGCAGCAGTTCGACGGTTGGGTCGTCGTCATCGGTTTCCATGAGGCTGAGCAGTTCCAGATTGTCTTCGGTCTGGGAAGTCTGGTCGGCATACTGGGATATTTGGGAGATCAGACGCTTGTCTTTGGTAACGAGGTTGGTGACCTTTTTCTCGTCGAGTCCTTGAGGACCGAAGGCGAAGACGACAACGCGAGTACGAGTAGGTAGAGTCCATTCCGCAGGGTTTGTGGCGGCGCTCATTTCGGTGACGGTCATAGCTGCGTCCGAGCCGGATTCCATATAGACGATGGTGACGCGGGCTTCCTTCTTAACGTCGGCCGGAAGGTTTACGGGTTTGTAGAGGATTTTGTAATCCTTATTGAGAACTTGCACGGAACGGATGGGGAGCTTGGTTCCGTCTGGGCGCTGGACGAGTATTTGGAATGTTCCAACTGGAGACGAATTGGCGCCGCAACCTGCGCCGGTGACGGGCGCAACGGCGACCGTTAGTGCCGGGAGCAGGAGTGCGAGGAGCGTTGGCGCGAGAGGTGTCGGGGCCGAGATCCTTGTGAGCTTCATATCTATATCGTAGCCTCTGTGGACCCAGGAGCGGGTGGCGGGGTCTGGGGCGATCTATTGGAATCATTGCCTTGGGGGGATTGGGTGAGTTGTGACGCGCTTTCCTCGCTCTAAGCAACGCGACTTCGAGCCGCGCGCCGGTCTTGGGCCAGCCCAACTAATGTGGAATACTGATTAGCGGATGATTGAAGATTTCCGGATCGCAGTTGTATCGCTTTGGAGGAGGCCGCAGTTCTCTTTGTTGGCAATACTGACGCTAACGACGGCACTGTTTCTTGCTGTGACTGCTTTTGCCTTTCTCAACGCTGTTGTGATCGGGGAGTTGCCTTACCGGGACGTGGATCGAATCGTGGTTCTTTGGTCGAGCACTCCCCAAAAAGGGATTAGCAAAGACTGGACATCGTATCCAACCTTGATGGATTGGAAGCGAGCTAGCCGCAGCTTGGAACAGTTCGCCGTTCAACTTCGGATAGAGACTGGGGTGGTAGGTGGTGAGGAACCCGTGCGAGTTAAGACAGGGCGGGTATCCGCTGATCTGTTCCAACTCTTGGGAGTCAACCCGATTCGCGGCCGGGCTTACACCGCGGATGAAGAAGATCGGCGGGAAGCGGTGATCCTAATCAGTGAGAACTATTGGCTGCGTCATTTTGATGGGGCGGATGATGTGGTTGGAAAGATAATGGAGCTGGACAACAAGGCGGCGAGGATTATTGGAGTAATGCCGCGGAGCTTTGAGTTTCCTTCGGAAGCAACGGACATTTGGGCACCGCTTGGCTACGTGGAGAACTGGCCGGCGTTTCTTGCGGCGCGACAATCGGATGGGTTCCGCGCCTTCGCCCGACTGAAGCCGGAAGTTTCCTTGGAGCAAGCCCGTTCCGAATTTGAAGCGATTGCAAATGATCTGGCGGCAAGGTACCCAGCAACGGACAGAGGCAGGGCGATCAACGTGACTCCGTTACGGGATGAAGTTACGGAGCCGAGCCTGAGGCGGGGACTGTGGCTGTTAATGACTGCCGTGATTCTTGTACTATTCGTCGCCTGTGGTCATGCGGCTTCGCTTTTTCTTGCAAGAAACTATGGCCAACGGCGTGACATTTCTGTCCGATTGGCGCTGGGCGCCAGTGTGCGAAGTCTGATCCAACAGCGCTTGGCGGAATCGCTAGTAACCTCATTGATCAGCGGCGTGTTGGCGCTTGGGCTGGCGAACATTTCCATGCATGGGATTGCGGCAATTCTGAAGGGTAGCCTTCCGAGGATGAACAATGTCCAGATGGACCTAAAAGTGATTCTGTTCGGATTGGGGGCATCCATTGCATCGGCATTGTTTGCCTGGTTTGCGCCCGCATGGAGTCTTGCCCGGTCCAACGTGGCCGACGTATTGCGGGGAACTAGGAATGCAACGGGGCAACGACGCCAGACCGGCCAGAGGTTGCTAGTGAGCGTGCAACTGGCAGCGACTACATTACTGACTGTCAGCGCTGCGTTGCTGGTGGTGAGCTATACAAAGCTGCAACGGGTTTCCGTGGGTTTCGAGCCGGAGCATGTCCTACTGGCGCCGCTTGAGCTTCCTGGTTCGTCTGAGGGCAGAGCACTGAATGCGGCTCAATATTTCGAAGGAGTTTTGGATGCGGTACGTAGGATTCAGGGAGTTGATGCCGTGGGCGCCGTCTCCAACGTCTTTTCCGAAACGGTACCGAACAACACTATTGTGATTGAAGGCCGAGGGGCGATTGAAGTGGAACCGAACCTAAACAGCATTGTTGCCGGCGACTATTTAGCGGCGCTGAAAATCCCACTACTTCAAGGGCGGTGGTTCAATGATTACGACCGGCCGAATTCGCCGCAGGTGGCGGTGATCAATCAAACGATGGCGAAGCGGTTCTGGCCAACCGAGTTTGCGATTGGGAAGCGGTTTCGTTTCGGTGTGCCCGGAGAAGAGCTTGGCGCGTGGGTGACGGTGGCTGGGGTGGCTCGCGACACGCTACCGAATGGCCCGGAAAGCCAGCCTATTTCTCATTTCTATTTGCCGTTGGGACAGCGGGCTTGGGTGGGGTCGATGGAGGTGGTGGTGCGTGCCAGCATGGCGGATTCAACCTTCGTTGAAGAATTGCGCCGAGCAATTCGGAACGTCAACGGAGCGGCGCCGAAATTCGAGATCGAGAGGTTAAAGGGCAAGCTGGACCGGTTGGGAGCAAGGCGCCAGGCGAACACTTTTCTGATCGTGGCATTTTCACTTTTGTCGGCGGCACTTACAGCGGTGGGCCTTTACGCTCTGATTCATTTTTCGGTGATGCAACGCACGGCTGAGTTGGGCATTCGCATGGCGCTGGGAGCGACGCCCGGGGATCTGTTGCGGATGATTTTGTGGGAAGGGATTTCGCTTGGGGTGTTTGGCATTGCGGTAGGGCTGGCGGGCGCGGTGGCGCTGACGAAACTGCTGGCCGGATTTGTTCATGGAGTGGGCGTTTACGAGCCGTTATTGTTTGGCGGGGTAGCGTTGCTACTTTTGGTGGTGGTTGTTTTGGCTGCGGCTGCGCCGGCGGTGAGTGCTTACCGGATGGCTCCTGGTGAGGCTCTGGGGCGTGAGTAGAGGTTTGGGACTTACTGCATACAGGAAGTGCATCAAAGTACGGGGAAATTTGGCATAGCTCCGCCTGGGTAATTTTTCGGATTTCAAAGACCTACGAGTTGAGCTGCGGGGTAACTCCAGGTTGTGGCCGGAGCTTGGCCTGACATGTTTATGGGACCGGTGGGTCGGATTGTGTGGTCCGTGTGGGGGATTCAGGATTTGGCGTTTCCCATGCTATTTCGATTTGACGTAGTTGCGGCTTGTTTAACGCGGCGGATGCCACGTCTAGGAGCGCACCCAGGATTTGAGCGTGGTCCTGCTGATTCGCTGTGTTGATTTCGACTGAGATTTGGTTTCGGCTGATTTTTTGTGGCGTTGCGCTGGCGAGAATGATCGGGCGCGAGACGCTGCCGAAGAGCTTGCCGCGACGCTGGTTTGATTCTCGCAGTTGCACGGGCATTCCTCTTTGGATTGCGTTGAAGGCTGCTTTCCTTTTTTCCGTAAGTTCACTGTAAACAGCAAAGGATAGAACGCGGTGCGTCAGCGCCAATTGGCCGAGTTGATTCGTGTTGGCCGGGAGCGGCATCAATGCTTGCGGGACAGGATCAATTATGTTTCTGAGCTTGCTGGCGGCTTCGTCGGCGGCTTCTCCGGTGATGACAAGGATTGGCGGCTTGCCGTCGGGCAGCAGGGCGGTGACCAGCCAGTTTGAGAGTTGGTCGGCCTCTTCCTTCGATATATCGAAGAGGTTGGTTAGGTAAGTGGGCATGTCTTGCTGGGGCGGTTCGGGCGTTGGGAGCGGATGGTTCAGAGTTGGACGGAGAAAATTGGTGTCGAAGTTGGCGGAGATTTGCCAACCTTTGCGGGTGAGTTCGACGGCGTCGAAGTTTTGCTGGAGGTCGATGAGCAGGGTCTGGGGGTCGGAATAGTGGGTGCGCAGAGGGACGGATTGGGTTCGTTTTGCAGAATGCGCCTGGGCGTCCAGTTCGCGGAG
>JANXXI010000382.1 GCA_025350695.1 Acidobacteriota bacterium | reverse complement strand
CGGATGCTCGCTGCGCCATTGCTCTAATCGCTGGCTCAGCTCTAATAAATCAGGGGAAATCGGTGTCGCTTGTTGGGGCATGTCTCAACTTACGCCTCATCGTGGCGGCGAGTCACGCACTATTGCCGAAAGCTCACGATTTCGACGGAGTGACCGCCGCCGCCATTTTCCAGCAAGGGTTAAACGGCGGGGGGCTGCAGGGCGCGCACGGGGGCAAGGGCTTAACGCCCGCCGAGGTCGCTCTATTCCGCTCAAATCAGCAACGGAGCAGCCTCGAATATGCGGCCAGCGGCATTCAGTTCGACTTACTTTGGACAGAGCGAGCCTACTTACGGCAGCAAGGGCATTCTGTCGTTCCTGAAAATTTCTAATCATGGATAGGATCAATTTATTCGTGACTGAGACGCTAAGTTACGATGTGGATCGGCACCGCACGGGAGGGTCGTCGATAGGCCCTCAGCCTCAGTCGGGAATCTATCCGGCAGATCCGTATTTCAAGACATTTCTCGGGCTGCGTGAGGCCAGCGCGAAAACGCTGGCGCACGAGTATGCCCACCACTTCACACTCGATACGTCACACAACGTGGCCGGCGCAGCGAACTTGTGGGCTGACTTACGAAATGACTATTGGCTCTGGCGGCAAAGGAGCAGTGCGCCGATCGACGCCTTTCGAGCATGCGCCAAATCGATCTGGACTAAATAAGAATTCCACGACCTAATGCTGATCAATAAGCTTAGGCCTGTTCAATAGGCTTATAAGCTTAAGTAAGTATTCAATAAGCTGGAGCATCTAAAGTGGGGCGGACCCCCCGGTCTGCGGAGTGCCCCCGAGCCCGACTGCTCAGATAACGAAGAAAACCTCGGACCATGAGTTATCCACCAATCCGAATTGACCGAACTCTCAATGGTATCCTTCAAAGAATGAGAAAGCCCCACATCGTTTTCCTCGTCTTGCTTGCGCCAACGTTCGCCCAAGCTCCAAAAATTGATTGGGAGCAGCAGAGGGCCGAAAGCTTGAAGCATTACCGTGCGCTGATTCAAATCGACACCAGCAACCCGCCTGGAAACGAATCAAAGGTCGTTGCATACTTGAAAAGCGTGCTGGAAGCCGAAGGCATTTCCACCAAGACCTTTGCGTTGGACCCCAAGCGCGCCAACCTCGTGGCGCGCCTCAAAGGCAACGGGTCCAAGCGCCCCGTGTTGATTCTGGCGCATACCGACGTGGTCGGAGTACAGCGCGAAAAGTGGCCGGTGGACCCATTCGGCGCAGTACTCAAAGATGGCTATGTGTGGGGTCGTGGATCGCTTGACGACAAGCCGAACCTTGCGGCGAACCTGATGACGATGTTGCTGCTCAAACGCAGCGGAGTGGCCCTCGATCGCGACGTGATTTTTCTCGCCGAATCCGGCGAAGAGGCTGATATCACCGGTGTCGGCATCAACTTCATGGTTCGTGAACATTACAACGAGATCGACGCGGAGTTTTCCATTACCGAAGGTGGCGGCGCAAGCCTGCTCGGCAACCGTGTGACAACGATGAACATCGGCACCGCGGAAAAGGTTCCCGCGCGTGTGCGGCTCGTGTCGAACGGAACGTCCGGCCATGGGTCGGTCCCGCGCTTGGATAACGCCCTGATCCACCTTAGCGCCGCGGTGGAAAAAGTTGGCCGATGGGAAACGCCCATGCGATTGAACGATACTACCCGCACTTACTTTGAAAAGTTGGCCACCATCTCCTCGCCCGACAAAGCTGCAATTTACAACGGCCTGTTGAATCCACAAAAAGCCGCGGCATCGCAACGCTATTTGGCGGAAAAAGATCCGCGTAAGTATTCCATGTTGCGAACTTCTGTTGTTCCAACAATGCTCAAAGCCGGCGTGGGGCCGAACGTAATTCCATCGGAGGCGGAGGCGACGCTGGATATCCGTGCGCTGCCCGACGAGAACATCGAGAAGTTTTACGCAGAGATGAAACGAGTGATTGGCGACCCGGCAGTAACAATCGCACCGCTGCCAGTGACACGCCCATTCTCACCCGCATCACCGCTGAAGAATGAAATGTACCAGGCCATTGAGCGCGTCAGCCAGAAGATGTACCCAGGCGCCATCGTGTTGCCGACGATGTCGACCGGCGCAAGTGATAAGGCCCAACTACGTGCGAAGGGGATGCCGAGTTACGGAATTGGACCGGCCGGTTCCGAAGAAGACAGCTTAAAGTACGGAGCCCATAGCGATGTGGAGCGCCTGCTGGAATCATCGTTCTATAAGTTCGTGGAGTTCACTTGGAACGTGGTTGCCGAGGTAGCGGCGCATCGCTAAGCTGATACGACGAGAACTCCGCGGTGCGAAACGCTTTCAGTAACTCTTCCCAAGTTACAACGCCGTCGTTGTTCAAATCGGCTCTGCGGCGCGGTTCTGGCCGTAGGTCTTCCACCGCGATAGTTGACCGGTACCGCAACATCTCCAATCCTTCTTTTAGTACGCCTTGAAATCCATTGTGGCGCATGCCAATTGCCGTCTTAAGCTCGTCCGCATCCAGGCGGCCATCAGCATCAAGGTCGAATTGACGAAGCCCATAGACAAGCGAGTCCACGGGGTCTGGTAATATTTCCTCAGGAGAAAGCTTGCCGTCGTGATTCTTATCAAGCTTAAGTAACGAGACAGAGGCGTTGCGGATTTCTCCAGCATCAACAACCTCTCGTGGTTCGAGTCAAGCGCGACCAGCGCTGGGTGAAAACGCATGTGAAGGGATTGCCTGTGCCGCAAAATCCCCCGGTCTCTCGATTGTTCGGGCGACATCGCGAAGGCTCGAATTTCGGCAGGACTCAAAAGGAAGTCGCCGTTGGTATCAGCCTGCCTTACTAATCCCTTCATACCGCCGGGCAGTTCATATACATCCAACTTACCGTCACCATCCGTATCGTATTTAATTATTGCGGCTGCGTAGATTTGCGGGTCAGCTATTGTCTGCGTGCGCGTGCGCATACCGCACTCGTTAGCGGTCAACCGCCCGCCCGCGCTCAGTCGAACCAGCGAATCAGGCGCAACGGCGATCTCGTCCGCTGAAAGGTATCCATCGTGATTCAAATCAATTGCGGCCAGCGCCTTAATGTATTCAAGATACATCAGCGCATTCGCAAGTATTGGATTGATGAGTTTGCGCTTTGCCTTGGCGGGTAGGGAATCACGACGTTCCGGCCCTGAAGCAATCCGCTCGCCGAAACCATACCACGAAGGCAACCTGGTTCCGCTTAATGTCGAGGGTCTGAATGCCTGGGTCAACAAAGCGAATAACACGATTGTTAATAGCGCCCCACAAGCGGCGGGCCTACGAGGCAACTTAGTCTCAATGGGGACATACGCCGAAAAGGGACCATCGCCCGCTAACTAACACCGGCGCGGCCTGCGCAGGACGGAAAAGCCATTGCCTCACCAGCGAACAACCCCGTCAGCAAAACAACACCAGCTTCGCCCGCGCTCCGCGCTCTTGATCAAAGATCCCCAGCATCTCATCACCGAAGCGATCGCGGAAACAGTTTGGATGCAGCTTCACCAGCCACCGGTAGACAAGTTGCGTCATCATGCCTTCCTCACTTTCACCGCGTGCAGACTGCGCTTGGCGTCAACCAGCACACCCTCCAACCGCTTCACTTCCGCTGTCACAACCTTCATTCCCGGCGGAGTCAACCGGTAATATCGCCGTCTTTTGTCCGCCTCCTCCGAAGCAGCCACTTCCAAAACCAAGCCCTTCTCCATCAATCGCGCAAGGCCGTCGTAGAGCGTCCCGGGCCCCAACTTGAACTGCCCGTCCGCTTGGCGCGCCACTTCCTGCATGATCGCGTAGCCGTGCTTGTCGCCATCCACCAGCGCAAGTAAAGTGTGCAGCGTAGCCGGGGACAAGGGGAGGTAGCTGCTCAGGGTTTCTTTCATACTCGGTTTCCAGTATATCGGAACCCGTCTATATTGCAGCCCTTTCGTCAACGGTCCGTAAAATCTGCGAAAATCATAAGTATGAGCAGCCCTACCGATCACGCCCCTTCTCACGGCCACGACGCACACGGACACGATTCGCATGGCGGGCACGAAGCCCCATCAGCGCTCGAAGGTGGCATTCCGCTGTTGCTGTTGGTCGTTGTGCTGGCCGCCGCCGGGCTTTTCTACACATCCTCCAGCTTCCCTTCGGCCAGCGGTGGATCCACGCACGAAGCTCCGCATGGCGAAGCGAAGCACTAAAGGTACTGGCGCACTCGCGTGTAGTTTACGGGTTGAAAGGAACCAACTGAGTGCTGGATAAAAGCAGCCAACGTCCCTCACGCTTCACATAAACCCGCGTAAATAGATGTTCTTCCTTGCCCGCTGGATTCTCTTCGCTTTGCGAACCAGTCACAATGGCGATGTCTCCGGCAACTCTCACATCTGCCTTGCCAACGGTTAGGCTGCTGAGATTGAAACTGGAAAATAGTTCAAGAAGTCCAGCTTTGTCGCGCTGCCTGCCGTATTGATTCATGCCGAAATACTCATCAGCGAGTATCCGCTTCAGCGCGGTTACGTCCTTCGTAA
>JANXXI010000365.1 GCA_025350695.1 Acidobacteriota bacterium | reverse complement strand
CTTACTAAAGTATAGCAACTTCTTTCTTGCTTGGTCGAAAGCTCTTCCTCTGGGCATCTCGTGCATTAATTATGACGCCCCCGAACCAATACCCACCTCCCCACCCGCCCCCACCCTTGATATACTGAAGCTGTAAACACGCCTCCAGCCGCGAGCCGCCGGCGGCACATTCGTAGGACAACGCCATGGCCACCGTAACCGAACTCCCAGAGCTTTTGGACGAAACAAAAGCCGGTAACTATTTCGTCTCCAACTACCCGCCATACTCGCTATGGACCGAGGACCACGCCGCCGAAGCCCACGCCGTGCTTGACCGCCCCCCGGCCCGACTGTCACCCCTCGGCATCTACATCCACATCCCGTTCTGCCGCAAGCGCTGCCACTTTTGCTATTTCAAGGTCTACACCGACAAGAACTCCACCGAAGTCGAAGCCTACATGGACGCCGTCGTCGAAGAGTACAAGCTCTACGCCGCCAAGCCCTTCATCGGCGGTCGTAAGCCCACTTTCATTTACTTCGGCGGCGGCACGCCATCCTATATATCGTCCACCCAACTCGGCAAAACCGTCGAACGCATGAAGCAAGCCCTCAGTTGGGACCTGGCTCAGGAAGTGGCCTTCGAATGCGAACCGGGTACTATTACTGAAGGAAAACTGCGAGTCATAAAAGACATCGGCGTAACCCGGCTTAGCCTGGGCATCGAAAACTTCAACGATGAAATTTTAAAGGCCAATGGCCGCGCTCATGCATCCAAGGAAATTGGGGCTGCGTATCACAATGCCCGCGCCGTCGGCTTCGATCAGATCAATATTGATCTAATCGCCGGCATGGTGGGCGAGACCCCGCAAAATTGGAAGGATTGCGTGGCGAAAACCGTCGCCATGGCTCCTGAGAGCGTAACCATTTACCAAATGGAAGTGCCTTACAATACTACGATCTTTAAAGAGATGAAGGTTTTTGGTAACGATATTGCCCCCGTCGCTAGCTGGAAAACCAAACGCGAATGGGTGGCCTATGCGTTCGCCGAATTGGAAAAGGCCGGTTACACCATCGCCAGCGCTTATACTGCGGTGAAGGATCCCACCAAGACGAAGTTCCTGTATCGGGACCTACTGTGGCAGGGAGCCGACATGGTGGGTTTGGGAGTCGCTTCGTTCTCGCACGTACAGGGAACGCACTTCCAAAATGATCACGACTTTGACTCCTACCGGGCGCGTGTTGGGCGCGGCGAACTGCCTATTTACAGGGCATTGACGCCCACCGGCGAGGAAAGGATGATTCGCGAATTTGTACTGCAGTTCAAGCTCGGCCACGTGGAGCGGGCTTACTTCCGGCAGAAATTTGGAGTCGATATTAACGAGCGCTTTGAGCCGGGCTTTGAAGCCATCAAGCGCGAGGGATTCATAACGGTGACCGAAGATGGGCCGCGCCTGAACCGCGATGGCCTGCTGCAGGTGGACCGTTTGCTGCACACATTTTTTAAGCCCGAACATCGGGTAGCGCGTAAGGTCTAGAATACGTTGAACTGACTAGCCCCCGATGACAATCGGGGGATCGCTGCTAAAGTCGCGAGTAACAGGAGTTAGGCAATGCAAGCCACACAGCACGACGTAATCGTCATTGGCGGAGGCCCGGGCGGCGCCACCGCATCGGCCGTACTTGCCTCGAAAGGCCGCAACGTCGTCGTCCTTGAAAAAGACAAATTCCCTCGCTACCACGTCGGTGAATCGCTACTCCCCTATTGCTATTTCCCGCTCGACCGCCTGGGCCTCATCCCCAAAATGAAGGCCTCGCACTTCCCCAAAAAGTACAGCGTGCAGTTCGTGTCCATGGAAGGCAGGCTCTCCGTCCCCTTCTACTTCTTCCAACATTGGGATCACGAGGCCGCCAACACTTGGCAGGTGCTCCGCAGTGAGTTCGATCAAATGCTGCTCGACAACTCCCGCGAGAAGGGCGCTGAGGTAATCGAGGAAATCACTGCCCGCGAACTGATCTGGAAAGATGGCGCCGTTGTTGGCGTGAAGGCCGTGACTAAGTCCGGCGAAGCCCGCGAATTCCACGCGCCCATGACGATCGACGCCACCGGTCGCGACATGTTCGCTATCAGCCGCAACAACTGGCAGGTGCGCGATCCATACCTCAACAAGATCGCCATTTGGACTTACTATAAGGACGCCATGCGCGACCCGGGCCTCGATGAAGGGGCCACAACCGTCGCGTTCGTGCCGGATAAAGGTTGGTTCTGGTACATCCCGTTGCCTGACGGCATGACCAGTGTTGGCGTGGTAGCTGAAAAAGATTACCTCTACCGTGACTCGCGCGACTTAGCCACCATTTACCAGCGTGAAGTCGCCGCGCAACCCTGGATTAAGGAACACGTCGCCTGCGGCCAGCAGACTGGACAGTATTACGTGACGGGCGAATTCAGCTACCGTTCGCGCCACTGTTCCGCCAACGGTCTTGTTCTTACCGGCGACGCTTTCGGATTCCTCGACCCCGTTTTTTCCTCCGGCGTATTCCTTGCTCTGCGCGGTGGCGAGTTGGTGGCCGACACCGTCGACGCGGCTCTGACCGAGGGCGACACCTCCGCCGCGCGATTCGCTGAATACGGCGAATCGATGAACAAAGGCATTGAAGCAATGCGCAAGCTGGTCTACTGTTTTTACAACAACAATTTCAGCTTCAAAGATTTCCTAATGAAGAACCCCACCATGAAAGGGGACCTTACCGATTGCCTCATCGGCAACCTGTACCGTGATTTTGATCCAATGTTCGAGGCCATGTCTGAGTTCGCCGACGTCCCCAAACCCGTACCTCACGGTATGCCGTTGGTCAGCGAACCAGCCCTTCAAACATGCCCCTAGTCCGCAACCAGATTGAAGCCAATCAACTGACGGCGCTGAACAAGTTACTGGCCGAGCTGCGCGCCAATCCATTCTACGCTCCGCGCACTCCCGCTTCAGTTACGGGGATACAAGACTTCATCACCCGCACGCCCTTCACTTACAAGCGTGAGTTAGTGGAAGATCAATTAGCCCAACCGCCTTTCGGCACTAACCTGACTTACCCTCTCACCAGTTACACGCGATTCAACCAGACTAGCGGGACCATGGGTACTCCGTTACGCTGGATCGACACGCAGGAGAGTTGGTCCTGGATGCTCGACTGCTGGACCCGTGTTCTTGAAGCCGCTTCCGTAAAGCCCGGCGACCGTCTCTTCTTCGCGTTCTCCTTCGGTCCGTTCCTTGGCTTCTGGACCGGCTTTGAAGCCGCCACACGCATGGGTTGCCTGGCTATTCCCGGTGGAGGAATGCGCAGTGAGGCACGCCTGCACGCACTGGCCGGCGCGGGCGCCAATGTGTTGTGCTGCACGCCCACCTATGCACTGCACTTAGCCGAAATGGCCGCCGAAGCGGAAATTGACATTACAAACCTGGGCATCCGAGCTATCATCGTCGCCGGTGAACCCGGCGGAAGCATTGCCGGGACGCGCGCCTTAATCGAAAAACTTTGGGGCGGTGCGAAGGTTGTTGACCACCACGGCATGACGGAAATTGGCCCGGTCAGCTACGGTTGCCCCGCCACGCCCGGCGTACTCCACATCATGGAAGACAAGTATGTGGCCGAGGTGATCGACCCGGAAACGGGCGCAAGTCTGGAACACGGCGCAACCGGCGAGTTAGTACTTACTAACTTAGGCCGTGGCGCCGCGCCGCTGCTGCGTTACCGTACCGGCGACTTAGTCAAAACCGCTCCCCAAGGCCAATGCGCCTGCGGAACTTCCGATCTGGCGCTGGAGGGCGGCATACTAGGCCGCACTGACGACATGGTGGTGGTGCGCGGAGTAAACGTGTATCCTGGCGCAGTAGAGCATATTTTGCGCTCCGCCGGCGGCGTCACCGAATACCGTGTGGAAATTTCCTCTAACCGTTCGCTCACTGAACTAAAGCTTGAAGTAGAACCCTCGAGCGACGGCGATACCGGCCTGGTCCACCGCATTGAAGCCGCGATGCGCGACGCTTTATCTCTGCGCATCCCTGTAACCATCGCGCCTCCAGGAACGCTCCCCAGATTCGAGATGAAAGCCAAACGCTGGATTAGAGTGTAAGACCAAAATGAACGGCTCCCCACTAAACGCACACATAGAAAACATCCTACTGACGGTGATCATTCAACTGATCGTCATCATCGCCGCCTCACGGCTCGCCGGCGCCCTATTCCGCAAACTCGGCCAACCGCAAGTCTGTGGCGAAATCGCAGCCGGACTTATCCTCGGCCCCTCGCTTCTTGGCAGCATGTTCCCCGCCGTGTTCAACACCATCTTCGACCCATCGGTGGGCTCCATCTTCAGCATCATGAGCCAGCTCGGCCTGGTGTTGCTGATGTTCCTGATCGGCCTCGAATTCGACTTCGGTCACCTCGACGACAATCGCAAAACGGCGCTTTCCATTTCCGCCGCCGGCATTGTGGTTCCATTCGGTCTGGGCTTCGCGCTGGGCTACTACATGCATCATGAAATGGGATTGCAAGGCAGCCCGCTGAACTTTGCGCTCTTCATCGCCACCGCCATGTCCATCACCGCCATTCCCATCCTGGGCCGCATCATGATTGAGCTGAACATCAACCGTACGCGGCTTGGATCGCTCACGATTTCAGCCGCCGCCGTGGATGACGCCTCCGGTTGGATCCTGCTTGCGCTGGTCAGCGCCATCGCCCGTTCGTCCTTCGACCCGATGAAGCTTGCCCTGATGATCGGCGAGGTGCTTGTGTTCGGCCTGGTCATGATTTTCGGCATCCGTCCCCTGGTGATCAAGTGGAGCCGTAAAGTGCTTGCCGTAGACGGAAACCTGAGCCTTGATTCGCTGGCCGTGATCCTCATCCTAATCCTGCTCAGCGCCATCTGCACCAACCTGATTGGCATTTTTTCCATCTTCGGGGCGTTCTTCCTCGGCGCCATTTTGTATGATCAAACCGAACTGGTGGCGGCCATCCGGCGCCGCTTAAGCGACTTTGTAACCGTCTTCTTCCTCCCAATCTTTTTCACTTACACGGGCCTGCGCACCGATATTGGAACGATGTCCGGTGGCGGCATGTGGTTCTTCTGTGGCCTGATTTTGCTGGCGGCGATTGTCGGCAAATTCGGCGGCTGCGCCCTGGCCGCCCGAGCCAACGGCGTGCCGTGGCGCGAAGCTTCCATCATCGGCGTGATGATGAACACCCGCGCCCTGATGGAATTGATCGTGATCAACATCGGATATGACCTCGGCGTAATTCCGAAGAGCGTGTTCTTCATGCTGGTGTTCATGGCCGTGGTGACCACTTACATGACGGCTCCGATCCTTCGCCGCCTTGTCCCCAGTAGCGAGATCGAGAAGGAGTACCACGCATCGGATTTCGCCCGCAACACGGCCTAAACATAAATTAACAGCCAATCGAAACCTTCAACAGCTCAAACTACAATCTCGTACTCCGATACCTTGGTCCCCTCATTCGGCCCCGGGTAAATCGCATACGCCCCATACGGCCCTTCCGCCGTCCTCTGCTGCCGCCGCTTCACCCGCACCCTCGACAAATCCCGCTCAACCTCCAGCAGTGAATATAGCCGAGGCGTCGACTCCGGCCGGTCCTTCCCCGCCGTCCCAAAAGCCCCGCCGCCAATCACGTAAATCCGCTGCCCCGGATCCAGATGATGTAACATGTCATCCCGCTCCTCGTGCACATCCCCATGCAGCACAATATGGTACCCAGCCTCCGCCAATCGCTTAATCCCTTCCGTATCCGCCACTTTCCGGTTGCCCGTCACCGCATGATGCCAAACCGCGATTCCCAGCTTCGCCTTCCCCTTTCGCAGACCGGAACTCAACGCATGGTTGTTTAAGGAAGCTCGCTCCAGGTGAAACTGGTCCACCTCCCAAGCCGAATTTAGCGCCAGAAACCGCAGTCCCGTATCCGGGTCATCCTTTACGTCAAACTGTAACGCCGGATCGTCGGGATACGGCTGTACCGAATAAAGCGAATGGTAGAAATTGGCGAACCGCTGAAACCGCGAATTGTATTTCGTATTTGGCTTCGGCACAGCGCGTACCACAGGGCTCCCATCCTTATCCTGCCCATCGGGAACCCAAGGGTAGTCGAAGGAATCCTCATTGCGCACATAGTCATGGTTGCCGGGCGTCAAAATAACTCGCTGCGGATTCAGCCCGAACTCCTTCATCAATTCAACCAAAAATTCCCGGGCCCGATCCCAACCTTGCTCATTGCACTTATCCGCAAAATCACCGGACACCACCAAATAGTCCAGCGCTGTCACCAGTAACTTATTCCGCAAGTCCGCTTCCAACGGCTGCAGCATCGTATCCACCCGGCTCTCCGCTGTGAAATGCAGATCGCTCAAGTGCAGAATCCGCAACGGGCCCGCGGAATCTTTCATTTTCTCCATCTGATCCGCCACGGCTCTCACGGACATTTGCTTCCGGGCCTCGATCTCAGTCTTCAACGCCGTCAAGTCTGTTCGAGTCGCCCCCGCCGCCATCAGCGAATACGTCTTGTCGCACTCCGGGCAATTCACGT
>JANXXI010000335.1 GCA_025350695.1 Acidobacteriota bacterium | reverse complement strand
CCGGATGCTCGCTGCGCCATTGCTCTAATCGCTGGCTCAGCTCTAATAAATCAGGGGAAATCGGTGTCGCTTGTTGGGGCATGTCTCAACTTACGCCTCATCGTGGCGGCGAGTCACGCACTATTGCCGAAAGCTCACGGTGGATCATCTCATTCTGGGCGGTCATTGGACGCAAAATAAAGTCATCAAAGAATGGCGCAGCTAGACGAGTGATGTCGCGAATCTCGTTGTAACTATCCTGGTCACTTTCGAAGATCTTGAATAGGAACGGCGCAAGGTTCTCAGCGTTTTGACGGAAAGCGAAATTGTCATTTATTGCACGAGGTCTCCTTACAGCAGCATTCACGCTCGTGTCATGGAAATGGTAAACCACCCAGTTTGAGATTGCTTCAAAGACATAATGTTCGACCCCCGAAGCAGCACCACTGTTTCCTCCTGTATCCTTTAGATCTTGAATGCGCGCCTCCTCGTGTCCTGACCCAATCCGCGCGCGATTCTCACCGAAGTTACCCTTGAAATAGGTGACCTCGCTTTCGAAGACGAGTTTGCCGGCTGGAGTTGCAACCAAGGAAAACTCATAACCATTGGCCCCGAAGTAGAATCGACCTTCAAGTTTCGGGGTCTCCTTTGGACCCATGAAGAGACAAGCGTCCGCACCGCCTTCCACCGAAACGGCCAACTGAAGACGTTGGTGGATGAGGTCGTGCAAAAGTCGGAAGAAGCTGACAAAGTTGCTTTTGCCTGCGCCATTGGGACCAATCAAGACATTCAGGGGCCCCAGTTCGAAATCCTTCAAAGATTTGATGGATTTGAAGCCCTCAATCGTAAGCTTCTTAAGCGTATTGGCCACGTTTTAAGGTACCACCAGTCGTGACCACACTACGATGATGCATCGTTAGGAATGTACGAAATGGTTACAAACACGGTTAAAGTCGTGATGGGCGGCGGCGCCTCACTGAATTGGTACATCATCACGATACCGGACACGAACCATGTCAGAAAAAGCACACAGAAGACGACGCCCATCCATCGATGGATGAGCATCGTCCACTTGCGAATTGCCATTCCTGTTCTAGACATAGTTCATGTTCACGCCTCAACAGATCGGTGCTGTCACTTCCTCCAGTTCTCGCCGCCAATCGTGAAGGTAAGGCCACCCCGAATCGTAAGCGGCGCGGCGGCGTGAAACCTGCTGGACCGCGGTTTCATTGAGTTGGGCCTGTGCTTCGGTTGCGGACCTGTTTTTAGAGAGGCTCAACAAAGTCGCCAGAAATTCTCGCCGGGGACCTTGGTTCGGACCACTGGACTGCGTCAGCGCGCTTCCGCCAGAATTCAGTAGGCCGCACGGCCGCCACTTCCGCGTAAAGATTGGCCGCAATGAAGGCATGCCTTGCGGCGGCCGCCTGTTGCCGCGCTTGATAAAAGGCCACGGCCAGGTCCGTATTCTCGGGCCGAAGCAGCATGGTGTGCACCACCACGGCTGCCTGCAGCGCCGAAGCGATCGCAGTCTGTACTCCTTGTGAAGAGAGCGGATCCACCGTGAAAGCCGCTTCGCCCACGCGGATGAAGCCAGGGCCGGCCATGGTCTCACTTTGCCACGACGTGGCGTCGCAAACACGCACGGGGCCGCAGCGTCCTCCCGGGGGGATCAGCTTAGCTTCCCGGACCAAGGCCTGATAAGCGCCGTGAGAGGTTGGATCCGTGAAAGTCGCGACAATGCTCAATCCATCGCCGAGAGCCGCCGCCCATATCCAGCCATTGTCGAGGGCTGCCACGCGGGAACAGGAATCCTCCCATGGTTTACCTTCCCAGTAGGCATAAGAGGCAAGCGAGCGGGATCCCATGGCGCGCTTGGCGCCGCCGGTGATACATCGCCGTCCAGTGGCATCGGCAACCAACTTCGCGTCCACTCGATCCGGCTCAAACCGGGCGGGCTGCAGGACGCGGACGCCGCGGGCGCGCGCGGCATTGAGCAGTATGTTGTCGAAGCGGGAGCGCGTGACCTGGTAGCCGGCGGTCGGCGATTCGCGGAACTGCAGAGGCCGATCCCATCGGATCCACGCGCCGCGCGTGCGGGGGAAAGCCGCTGCGTCCACGGCGTCCTTCACGCCAACGAATTCAAGCAGCGGTTCGATGGAAGGCGGTAATGACTCTCCGACATGATCGCGCGGAAAGTCCTGTTTCTCGATCAGGCAAACATCGTGACCCAACTCCGCAAGGCGCAGGCCCAGCACGGAGCCGGCAGGTCCGCCGCCGACGATGACGACTTCCGCTTCAATTCGTCGCACCGAAGTATCCTGGTTGGAAAGTCTTGATGCGCACGTAGGCGGATAGGCAATACTCAAGCCACCCGCGAATGTAGTCACAGCTGGGCCGTCCGCGCCGGATCACCTCGTGATGGCATCCTCCTCCGCACAGGTAGCGGGCCCAGCAAGTCTTGCAAGGGCTCTGTTGTTCTACATGCCGCTCCCGCAGCCAGCGCTGCTGTTGGGCTGTGTCCACACCGCTTTCCAAGCTGCCGAACCCGGCTGACGGGTCGTCCACAAATCGATGGCAGGCGAATAGCTTGCCTTCCGCGGAGACGCCCAGGTAGGATCCGCCGGCGCCGCACGGATGCGGCCGGTGGGTGCCCCGATGAATCTCTTTCATGGCGTTCATCACATTCAGGAACGGATACCGTGTGCCGCGAATGACCGCGGCCTCAAAGGCGCGGCCGCATTCCTTCATTTCGCCGAGCAAACGGGCGAGTGCTTCGGGATCCATCTCGCCATGGCCAGCGGGCGAGGAGAGCATTGGAGATAAACCGACCGTGTGGAATCCGAGAGCAATCAACGAATCGACACTTTCTTTCACGCCTTGCACCGAATCGGGAGTTACCGTCATACGCGCGGAAACTTGCATTCGCCGCTGCTGTCTTAGCAGCGGTTCGATGCGCTGCACGATACGCGAATAACTTCCTTCGCCGCCGCGAAATGGGCGTTGACGGTCGTGAGCCTCGCCGGCGCCATCCAAGCTGACCGTCACGGCGAAGCCATGCTCTTCAAAAAAATCCCCGTCTTCAGGAACCACCAGAGTGCCGTTTGTGGTGACCGAAAGGCTGAGTTTCGCGTTGGTGCGAAGGGCCCATCCGGAAGCATGGCGCGCCGCTGCTTGCAGCACCGGACGATTCAGCAGTGGTTCCCCGCCAAGAAACGACAGGCTCAACGATTCGCCGGGCTGTATGTTCAGGAACAGCAGGTCCACGGCGCGCAGGGCATGTTCGAGCGGCATATTCTTAGGTGCGCGGCCAAAGTCCCCTTGCTCTGCATAGCAGTAGGTACAACCCAGATTGCACTTTTGCGCGACGGCCAGTGAGAGCGCTCTCACTGCCGGTGGCGGACTTTCCAGCAGCCTTTCCTCCGTGATAGAACCAATGCCGGCTTCCGCCAACAACGCTTCCCTTAGCTTTTCATTCGAGGCCTCTTGCCAGGCGTCGCGGAAATCTTCCGTCACGCGATACAGACGGGATCCGTTCGCCACCAGAACATGCCATCCGAGTTCCGTTGGAAACAAGTGGCCTGGCCTCGGTTGCTGTTCCGTCAGGACTGAGAGCGGCAGGAACATTAGGTTTCGTCCCGTCCGTCGATTTGGAATTTCAGCAGCGTCTCCCAGTTTTGAAACAACTCGTCGTAAGTGAACAGCAGACTGTTGTTTAACGTGTAGGCGCGTGGCGCCGCCGCCGAACGGTCGCGAGCCATCCAGTTGTGCCCGCTGGTTACGCCGCCCGCGGTTTCTACGTTGACATAATCGGGACGGCTGGCGGCCCAGTAATAGCAGCCGCACTCGCGATAATCGTTCTGCCAGGGCGAACACAGGCTTTGTGTGAGCTCACCTGGCGTTGCAAGATCCTTGCCGATGGCCGCCGTGCGGTTGTTCGTGAGTTCATCGGCATGGAAGAACCGGCGGACCTTCAGCATTCGTGTGATTGTGGTGTTCTGCTGTGTCTGAAACTCGCATCGCACTTCCTCGCCCGCGTGAGTCAGGATTCGCGCGAGCGCGTTCGACCATTCCAGAAAGTCCTGGCCAAGACTTTCCACCGCGCCGCCAGTTGTCCGCGGACCCTGGACGTCGCCAATCGTAGGATCGCCATCCACGGAGACGAGGAATGCGCCGCGCAGTTCGGTGATGTTGGCCGGCACACCTGGGTCGACATCCATTACCACACCCACGGCCTCGTGCAGCACGATACCTTCAAGCACCCTGCGCCAGACATTCCGGAAGTCGAATTCAAGCCCCGGAAAGCAGTTGGAGATCGCACTGAGCGGAAGGACCGATGGCGGATTGCCGCGACCGCGATGTTCGAATTGCGCCGTTAAATTCGTAGGATCCAGTGTGAGGTTTGGCATGTTTTGTCCTTCTACGTCAAAGATGCGATCCAGGCTTCTACAATCTCGATGCCGGTACGGTTACCGAGCGATGCGACCGGCGAACTGAAATTCGAGGCCATGAAATTGTTGCCGCGAATAAGTTTGACGAACGCCGAGGATGCCGGGTCGCCTTTTACAACAAGCGGCTGGCCCGATGGGAGGCCGAAACTTCCCTTTGACGCGCCAGTGACGAGGAAATCAAGAAGCGCGGGCGGATCCGGGAACAGGTCAGCGACAGTTTTCGCGCCTGCCGGTACACCAAAGTGATTGGGTGCGGCGCCCGCGTTATCCCGCAGATGCTCCACCAGCTTAATCATCGCCTCGCGGGGCGTTTCAACTGGCGGGGGTGGCGGCAAGATGGATTCCTCATAGAGCCGCACAGTGCTGACCTGGCGGCGCGTCAACGCGAGATGTTTTCCATCAGCGCCGCGCATCATCGCCGGCATCAGATGCCGTCCCGCGTCGGTGAGATCGCCGACCCGGTCATGCTGGCGCAATCGCGGACTGACCGCAACGGCCGCACCGGACATCACTGCATTCAAAACGCCTTCGTGCCGGGCGGTTAGCAGCGCCTGTTCCGCGGCGGCGGGCGGGAAGATCGGCTCGAAAACGCGTTCGAAGTTGGTATCGTGCCCTGCCATGTTGTTTGTGTTCTGCGGCACTCCACCGACGCCCTGGTTTCCATTCATCACAATGGTCTGCATCAGGCGTACGGTGTCCAAAGCGCGGCGCAGAATCGCGGCAACTTCGTCCTTCGAGCCGCTTGCCGCCAGAGGACCCTCCGCCACCTGCAAAAGTTCGTCGCCGACGGTGCGGACGGGAATCGACGCGGGAGCGAAGTCCGGCGGGCCGGAAGCAATGCGTGCGAAGGTACTTACTTTCTTGCCGCCCTTGAGTTCGATCAACAAGGTAACGATACCGTCGCAGGAATCATCCAGGTACCCCAGGCTGACGAAGTCCCCTGTCTGGGAGTTGAGAGTGCCGGCGTAGATTCCGCCCGGAACGGTGGACCCGAAGCCGGGACCCTCGACAAAATTGTCCCAGGTTCCGCGGGCGCTATCGTAGACATCGTCGGCGACATTCGGATCGCCGCTCACGGGTCCGTAGACTTTTCCGGCCGCCGGGGTGAAGCGCAAACGAATCTCCGGGAAGGCTGAGGTCGGGCGGATGTACTGCACATGCCCGAAGGGGATGGACTTGCCCGGCTTGAAATTGGGGCAAGCGCCGGCAAGCGCCGTCCGTGTGTGTCCGGCCAGGTCGAGAGAGGCGGTAATGCCATCGTCGGCCACGCCCGTTCGCCGCGCTGCCTTGAGGTTTCCTACTTCCACGCGCCAATGAACATCGGCGGCGGTAAGTCCCAGGCTTTCGAGGTGATCGAGTGTAAGCGGTTCGAGCGGAAGATCCTTGGCAAACCGCACCCATGCTTCGAGGAAAGGCGCTACCGGGCGGATCTTGCCGGCGGCATCGCGGAACCGGACCGTCGCCGGCGTGGTGGCCGCACTCACGGTGCCTGTCTGCGGATCGATGATGAGTGTCTCGGCGGGCGCGAGCGTCCGGGGACCGGTTCCCGGGGGCGTGACGATGTTGTAATTGTCCATCGCGTCAGGAGACGATCCGAAGCGCGCGATCGCCGTCGGAGGCAGTAGCCGCAGCTCCACGATGTCAATTGGCGGACGCAGCGTGGCTATTCGTTCGTCAACAGTTTTCCAGGGGTCTTTAGCGGCATCCCTGATGAGTTCATTCAGAAGGCTTTGCCGTGCAGGGTCCGTTTCGTTCGCGAGGATCTCGGACGCCAATGTGCTTGAGGAAGCGAGGACATCGCGCAGTGTCAGCCAATTCCCCAACTCGTTGGCACTCAGCCCTAGCGCGTAAGGGAGTTCGAAGGTAGGACCGGCCTTTGTTTTGGCATGACCGGTTTTCAACGGAAGACTGGTGAGTACCGAAGCGAGCCGAGCAAGGAGATGCATGTGCCGGAAGGCCATGCCATCGATCAGGAGTTTGCGGGCAGACGGATCCTTTTGACTGGTATGAAGCGACTGCGACAAGCCGTGCAGTAGCAGCCGGTACTGCAAATTGAACAAGTGAGCCCAGCGCCGTGTACTGGGATTTTTGATTTCGCCGGCGGCATGCTGGCCAGAGGTGTTGGGGTTCGAGGCAATGTGAGCAACCGGTAACGGCGCGGCTTTGAATTCCTTGTAGATTTTCAGAAACTTCCTGAAGTGGCTGCCTGATGTGAGCCCTTCTCCTTCGCCTTGTTCGGCAATAGCGTGCAGCGCCTTGCGCGCATCCTCACGGCTCTTAATGCGCCGTACAATGGTGGCGTCCGGATCGTCGGCTTCGCTACCGCCCCATTCACTCGGGGAGGCCTGGAAGGTGAAATCCGCATCGCCCAGAAAATCGATGGCGTCCACTTGGCTGACAACTTCGATGAGACGGGAATAGAGTAATCCCACGCTGGTGACGCCATCGGCCGGGACCTCAGCGTCATGGCGTAGTTTGGTCAATTCGGCAGCAGTAAGTCCGTGTCCCGTAGTGGGCATCTCGGCGAGGGTATAACGGGCTAGCGTCTTCAGCGAGAAAGGATCAAGGCTGAATTCAAATGGATAATATCCCCGCCGGAACGGATAGTCTTCGCGTTCCAGATTGAGGGGGGCTCTCAACGCCAGCAGCACATTCTGGACTGTTATCAGGTGACCCATCTCCTGGATGGCGATAGTCATGATGTCACTTTTCCAGGCGGGTTTGGCTCCGGTTGGGACCGTGAAGACCGCGTAGAGATACTGAATCAGGAGAGCGTGCTCGACCTCCGCCGCTACATGAAGCAAAAAGACAGCCAGGTCGCGGATCGAACGGATTTCGGGATCGACCGTTGGGGAGACGCCTACAGGAGCAAGCGCTGCGGCGGATACTGCGTCAGCCACCAAGTCATGAGCCCCCTCGGGAGCGGAAAACGTCAGGTTTCGCAGTCTCATCTCAAAATATCCTCCCGCAATGGGAAAACCGTATGGTCGATCTCAAGTGTGACCTCGCAAGGATGCGGTGGTCGGTTGGCTGCGGCGGGTCGTGACGTGGAGGGGCAGCGAACGTTCGATCTGACATCGGGGCATTCGAGGTCAACTCCTTTGTGCTTAGGTATAGCGTGGACCGCCGCATCGATCTATTCACCCGATCGTTTGTCCAATTGAGCAAATTGGCAGCTTCGATTCTTTAAGTGAGAGTCAGAGTCAAACCGTTTCACGCGCAGACCCAATTATTTTTTGACTCCCTTCTATTTCGAAACCCTTGCTTCCTCGGTAGTTCCAGTTAGGGTGCGCGCGAGTTCCTCAAAAGTGAAGCATCCTAACTGAATTCCGCTTATTACTCGATAGATACGTTTGGCCCTGGTATCTGTTGGGGTGGCCCAGCGTTTGAATTAAAGCCCTATCTATTCTGCAAGTCCGCGAGGCTCCCATAAGATTCGCCATCGCGATGCCGTCGCAATTGCTTGAGTGGCTTACCAAGATCCTGCTGATCGTTCCTTGCAGCAGGTGCGGTTTAGTACTTGTAACTCTTCCTATTTATCAATTACTTGCGAATAGTGCTACCGAAGTGCTAACCGCAGCACATGACTGTTTGTATTGTGCCCATGACATTAAGAGCGTTACATTCGGATTACCGCTCATTTTCTGGACTCATCGTGAACTTCCAAATTCTACTTTGCCACTTTTTCGTCCTGTTACTTTCCGTCGCGTTGTTCGGGCAGCAGGGTCCGGGTGGGGATTCAGGCGACGGATCTGAAGAAGATTTGGGGCATGCCGTCAAATTGGTGGCGGCTGGAACTTGGCGAAGTCGCCGAAGTGCGGACTTTCCGTTACACGGGTTTGCCCCGGAACGCGAAGAGCGCCAATCCAATGATCCTTTACGGATACAGCTACATTCCGAAGAAGCTGGACCGGTCGCGGGTTGGGAAGCACCCTTTGATCGTTCTAGTGCACGGAGGGGTGCACAGCAACCATATGACCGGTGGGCCGGCCAACACAGCCACGCATTGTCAGAGAGCTTATTGAGCAAGGCTATGTGGTGGTGGCGCCCGACTATAGGGGCAGCACGGGTTACAGTCCGGCTTACCAAAAAGTGATCGACTATGGCGGGAAAGAGAACGATGATGTGCTGGGGGCGCGGAACTGGATGATTGAGCGTTACCCGTTTCTGGACCCTACCCGTGTGGGCATTGTGGGCTGGAGCCATGGCGGGATGATCGCCCTGTTTAACGTTTTCCTTCATCCGGAATCCTACGCGTGCGCTTATGCCGGTGTTCCTGTAAGCGATTTGTTGGAACGCGGAAAGTATCTAAAATCGATGGCCAAGACGATGGAAGAAAGCGCGGTGAGGCGGCGGCTAAGGACGACGAAGAGTACCGGCGGCGTTCCCCGGTGGCGCACGTCGCCAAACTGCGACGGCCATTGCTGGTGCATGGAAACACGATCGATGAGACAGTGCGGATCGTGGAAGTTAACGCGCTGGTGAAGGCATTGCAATCGGCCGGCAAAACGTTTGAACATAAGATATACGAGGCCGCTCCGGGGGGCCATCATTTCAACCGCATTGATACGAAACTGGCGGGCGATTCCCGCGCGGAAGTCTACGCTTTTTTGAGGAGATACCTACAACCATGAAGTTGCGAATTTTTGTTCTTTGCCAACTGCTTGCTATCGGTGCGTCGTTCGGACAGACCAGCGGCAGCATTAGCGGCGAGATTAAAGACGAGAGCGGTGCGAGGATCCCCAACGCAAAAATTAGCGCCGCAAACGCCACTACGGGCGAGCGGCGCGACACGTCATCATCCGCGACCGGGCTGTATGGCTTCCCCTTTCTCCCACCTGGCAGTTACAAAATTGAAGTTTCAATGACAGGCTTCGCAACGAGCGTTGCCACGGCTATTGTGGGGGTAACCGAGCGCATTGCCGTGGATGTAACCCTAAAGCCGGCCGGAGTGGTTGAGCGAATCGACGTAACCTCGACGGCGCCGTTGCTGCAAACCGAGAGTGCGGCTTTGGGTAGAGTGGTGGAAGGAACCGTGGTCAAAGAGTTGCCGCTATCGTCGCGCAACTTCACGCAACTGTTAGCCCTATCGCCTGGGACTTCAGGACCGCTCAACGATGCCGGAGCCTTGGGGCGTGGCACGCAGAACATTTCGTCGGGAGGCGCGCGGCTGGGTTCCAATTCTGTCTACATCGATGGTGTGGACTCGGTGAATATCCATAGCAACACATCGAACGAAAACGCATTTGCCTCAAACGGCTTGGTGGCCCCTTCGCCGGAAGCGATTCAGGAATTCAAGGTACAGACGGGGCTTTATGATGCACAGTCGGGCCGCAGTGGCGGCGCAGCTGTTGTGTTGGTCACACGATCGGGCACGCCGGATTTTCACGGGGCTTTGTTCGAGTTCTTCCGCAACAACGAGTTGAACGCTAATAGCTTTTTCTTTAACGCGACCGGGCAGGCGCGGCCGGTGCTGAAGCAAAACCAGTTTGGCGGCAATCTTGGCGGCCCGGTAATCCGCAACAAAACGTTTTTCTTCTTTTCTTATCAGGGCACGCGGCAACGCAATGGGCTTTCTGGATCCAGTTCGCTGAGCTTGCCTCAAATTCCTCTGGACCGCTCACGGGCATCGCTCGGCAGGGCGTTTGTTGGGCAACGCGGCACGCGCGGTGGGCCTGCTATTACGGCGGACGGCGTCAATATCAATCCTGTTGCCTCCTCGTTGCTGAACTTGAAATTGGAAAACGGGCAATACGTTATTCCTTCGCCACAGCAAGCTACGGCGGGCGTAAATTATGCGGTCTCGATTCCCGCACGATACGAGGAAAACCAATACATCACTAACGTGGATCATCAACTGAGCAGCAAGAACCGGTTGATGTTCAAATCGATCATTTCCGCGCAGCCTTCGTTTCAACCGTTACCGGCGGCGACAATTCCAGGCTTCGGAAACACGCAGGATTTCAAGAGCCGCATCATGAGTCTCACGGATACGCACATCTTCACGCCGAACATAGTGAACGAAGCGCGCCTGGGATTTTCCCGGCTGCTGGGTACGGTGGTGCCGGAAAACCGCATTCCGCTTAGCGCGATTGGCATGAAGCGTTTCAACTCGACCGACTTCAATGATATTCCGCAAATCGCGGTGACGGGCGTTTTCAGCCTGGCTTACAGCGTGAATGCCGATCAGGGTGTCGCGCAGGACACATACCATTGGGTGGACACTCTGTCTTGGATTAAAGGCAGGCATCAGGTCCGTGTGGGGACCGAGTTGCGCCGCTACCTGGATGATTACTATTCCAACAATCGCTTCCGCGGGACTCTTACGTTGCAGAGTTTCGGAGATTTTCTGGTTGGCTTGCCGGGGTCGGCGATCACTCAGGGTGGGAACGGCACGGGGTTCAGCAACATCAATACTTCGAGCGTGGCCAGTGGTGTGACGGATCGATTGGATCGCATAACAGACTTGTCGTTTTTCGTTCAAGATGACTGGAAGGTTTCTTCGCGGCTTAGTGTTAATGCCGGGCTTCGTTGGGATTACTTAGGGTACGCGGTGGATAAGTTAGGACGTAACGGTAGCTTTGACACACGGCTGTATAAGGCTCCGCAAGCAGGTGGGGCATCGAGTGCGGGATTTGTTCAAAGTTCGGCGTCGCAGAAACCGGTGGTGGGCATTCCCGGGGTTTCGCCCACGCTAATAGACAACGCGCCGGTGCGCAACTTCGCACCTCGCTTGGGCGTGGCGTATAAGGTTAGCGAACGGCTGGCCCTGCGCGGCGGTTACGGCATTTACTATGACCGGCTCTCAAACCAACTTGGATTGCTAGAGGCGCTTTCGTTGCCCGGCTACGTGCGTACCGACTTGCAGGGGTCGGCAAACAGTTTTGCGTCCCTCCAAGATCCGTTCCCCGTGTTGCCACAGAAAGCGCAGTTTCCAATCACGCCGTTGCTGTACGGCCCTCCTTACACGACTGACCGGCCGGCCATTGGGTTGAATGCCGTCGATCCAAGTATACGCACGCCTTACCTGCAGCAATATGGCGTCAACCTGCAATATCAGGTCAGCCAATCGACGGCGCTTGAGTTAGGTTATGTGGGCACGAAGGGTTCGCGACTTGCCACACAGCGGCTGATTAATCAACCTATACTGGCTTCTGCCGGTAGCCCTGTGAATGGTGAGACCACGAGCACCGCGGCTAATGCTCAATTGCGTGTCCCTTATGTTGGCTTCTCTCCAACGGGTCTTGTCTGGCTTGAGACGTCTACCGATTCCCGCTACAACTCCATGCAGGCCAGTGTGACTCGGCGACTGAGCAAGGGCGTGCGTTTGCTGGCGGCCTATACTTTGGCAAAGTCTTTGGATAACAACTCCGGCTCCGGAACAGGTGCAACGTTCACTCCGACCGATGGCGACCAGACGCGCTTGAGCCTGAACCGCGGCCTATCGGATTACGATCGCACGCATCGCCTGGTGCTGAATTTCAGTTACAACCTTCCTAAGTGGGGTTTTGGAATGAACAATACTGCTTTCGGTAAGCGCTTCTTCGATGGCTGGCAGTTGGCTGGCGTGGTGGTGGCGCAGAGCGGTACGCCGATCAGCATTTTGGACACCAGCGGCGCGGCGCTTTACGGTACGGCTAATAGCCGCGCCAGTTGGGCTCCTGGGGCCACGGTGGCGACGGCGCGACTTAGCGGCCGCACACAAAACCGGCTGAACCAGTATTTCAATACGGCGGCGTTTGTGCGCGCGGGTAACCTCTTCGGCGATTCGGGGCGCAACATTCTTCGTGGCCCGTCGCAACGCAATACCGATCTTTCGATCAACAAGAATATCGCGATTACCGAGCGCGTGAAGTTGGAATGGCGGTCGGAGTTTTTCAATATTTTGAACATCACCAATTTCGCCAATCCGGGTGGAAGCATCACGGCTGCCAGTTATGGGGTCATTCGAAACACAACCGGCAATCCGCGAGTTATACAGATGGCTCTAAAACTGGGATTCTAGATAGGTGCCATCCTTTCTCCGTTCCTTGTACGTTCAGGTTTTGATCGCCATAACGCTAGGTGTCTTGCTTGGCTACTTCGCTCCCGCAACGGGGGCCGCCATGAAGCCATTCGGCGATGGGTTCATCAAGTTGGTGAAAATGATGATCGCCCCCATCATCTTCACAACGGTGGTGGCGGGCATTGCCGGCAGTGGGGACATGAAGAAGGTGGGCCGCACAGGTGGTCTCGCGCTGCTTTACTTTGAGGTGGTTAGTACGCTGGCGCTGCTGATTGGCTTGCTGATCGTGAACATCGTTCAGCCCGGCGTGGGAATGAATGTGGATCCCGCCAAATTGAACGCCGGCGCGGTTGCCGCATACACTGGCGGCAAGGCGATGAAGAATACGACCGAGTTCATTCTGGACATCATTCCCTCGGCGTTCTTCGACGCATTTGCCAAGGGCGAAATCCTGCAGGTCCTCCTGCTCGCGATTCTGACGGGCATCGCCCTGCAACGGCTGGGTGAGCGGGCCGCGGTGATCTCGACCTTCATCGAAAAGGGGTCGGAGGTGCTGTTTGAAATTGTGCGGATCATCATGTATGCCGCTCCGATTGGCGCATTCGGCGCGATGGCCTATACGATTGGTTCCTACGGCATTGCTTCGCTGCTGTCGCTGGCGAAGCTAATGGCCACTTTTTATGCGACGTGCCTGGTGTTCATCTTCGTCATCCTGGGCGGCATTGCCTGGCTCCATGGCTTCAACATTTTCCGATTCGTACGCTACATCCGTGAGGAGTTGCTGATTGTGTTGGGCACTTCTTCGTCGGAGGCAGCACTGCCGCGTATGATGGCGAAGATGGAGAGCCTGGGCGTGAGCCGTTCCACCGTGGGGCTGGTAATTCCAACCGGGTATTCGTTCAACTTGGATGGGACTTCGATCTATCTGACGATGGCGACGGTATTTATTGCACAGGCGACCAATTCGTCCATGACTCTGTGGCAGCAGTTGACGCTGCTGGCCGTTCTGCTTGTCACATCGAAAGGCGCGGCGGGTGTGACAGGAAGCGGCTTCGTGGTTTTGGCGGCGACGCTATCGGCTGTCGGCCACTTGCCGGTTGGTGGACTGGCGCTGATTCTGGGGATCGACCGGTTCATGTCGGAAGCGCGAGCGCTGACCAACGTGATTGGCAATGGCGTCGCGACCGTGGTGGTGGCGCGATGGACCGGGGACTTGGATGTGGGGGTGCTGGATCGCAAGTTGCGCGAGGGGGCATAAACGGCTGCTTTACTTCGCCCCCATACTTCCAAAGTCAGGCGTAACGCCGAGGTTTTTATACAGGAAGGCATGGACATCGGCAGTGCCTTCAATCTGTTTCGCCGTGTTACTCGCGCCGTGGCCGGATTTGGTTTCGATGCGGATCAACACTGGCGCATCGCCACGCTGTTTCTCCTGGATCGTGGCGGCGTACTTGAACGAGTGGGCCGGCACAACGCGGTCGTCATGATCCGCTGTGGTGATCATCGTCGCCGGGTACTTGATCTCGCGAATGTTGTGCAGCGGTGAATACGCGTAGAGCGCCTTGAACTGCTCGGCGTTGTCGCTAGACCCGTAATCGGCGATCCAGTTCCAACCAATGGTGAATTTGTGGAAACGGAGCATGTCCATTACACCGACGTGTGGAATCGCCACTTTGAAAAGATCGGGGCGTTGATTGAGCACGGCGCCCACCAGCAGCCCTCCGTTTGAGCCGCCTTCCATCGCCAGTTTCGCCGGCGACGTGTACTTATTGGCAACCAACCATTCGGCGGCCGCGATGAAATCATCAAAGACGTTCTGCTTCAGCAGTTTCGTGCCAGCCTCATGCCACTTCTCGCCGTATTCGCTGCCACCGCGCATGTTGACCGAGGCGTAAACGAAGCCGTTTTCAAGCAGGCCGATGCGCAACGCGCTGAAGGTCGGCGATGTAATGACGTTGAACCCACCGTAGCCGGAGACGAGCGTCGGGTTCTTGCCATCAAGCTTCAGCCCTTTCTTGTAGACCAGGAACATCGGGATGCGCGTTCCGTCTTTGCTGTTGCAGAAAACCTGTTTGGTTTCGTAGTCTTCGGGCCTGTAAGCGGGAATGTCAAGACTTCGAAAGAGGCTCGGTTTCTTGATGGCGATGTCGTAACGGAAAATCGTCGCCGGATAGTTGAGCGATGTGAATGTGTAGAACACGAACTTATCGTCGTTATTCCCGGTGAAGCCCGTTGCCGTTCCAGGTCCAGGCATTGTCACTTCGTTTTCAAGTTTTCCGTCGAGGCTGTAGACGTAGGTCCGGGTCGTGACGTCCTTCAGATAAGTGGCGAAGAGTTTACCTCCAGCTGTGTGCGCATTTTGCAGCGGTTCGGGTTTTTCGGGCAGCACGTCTGTCCAACTCTTAGTTTTCGGATCGTAGAGTACAACCTTCCCGTTCGGCGCCCCCTTGTCCGTCTCGATCAGAAATTTATCGCCTACATTGTCCAGTACGCTAAAGCTATCTTCTCCAATCGTGGAGACAATGGGCGTGAAGATCTTTTCCGCTTTAGACAGGTCGCGGAAGCCGATTGAGTTCCCCTTCAAGCCCTTTCCGTTATCGGAGATTGAAAGGATGGCGAAGCGTTCGTCTTTGGTGGAACTGGCAAAATGGAAGCGCAGTGGGTTGGCTCTGTCCTCATAGATCAATTCATCCGCCGACTGCGCAGTGCCTACCTTGTGATACCAGACCTGATGGTCTTCGTTGCGGGTGGATAGTTCGTGCCCTTTCACTGGTTCGGGATATCGACTGTAGAAAAATCCGTTCCCTGACCAGGATGCACCGGAAACCTTGACCCACTTGAGTAGATCGGGCAGCATCTTCTTCGTGGCGATTTCCATCACTTGGTATTCCATCCAGTCGGAGCCACTGCGCGAAGTGCCAACAACGGCGTATTTGGCGTCCTTTGAAAGCGAGAATGCGGCGAGTTTGACAGTGCCGTCCGTCGACCACTTGTTCGGATCGATCAGCACTTCCGGCGCGTCGTCCAGTCCCTTTTGAATGTAGTAAACGGCCTGATTCTGCAGTCCGTCGTTCTTTGAGAAGAAGTAGAGCTGGGCCTTACGGAAGGGCGCCCCGATTTTCGGATAGTTGAAAAGCTGTTCCAGCCGCTGCTTGATCTGCGCGCGATACGGAATTTTTTCCAAGTAGCCATAGGTCACCTTGTTCTGCGCCTCCACCCATGCGGCGGTTTCGGCGGAGTTGTCGTCTTCCAGCCAGCGGTACGGATCTGAAACTTTTGTATCGCCGTAGGTGTCGACATGATCCACTTTTTTCGTTTTTGGATATTGGAGGCCCTGGGCAAGCACCCCGCCACCAAATACAGCGAGTGCGCAGCAGAGCGATAGAAGAAGGTAAAGCTTGTTCATAAATAAATTGTCCTAAATTCCGAAATCAATGGGAAAGTGCTTTGACGAATTCATAGAGGAACGTCTGACCTTCATAGAAGGAACGCACCAGCATCCGTTCGTCCCGCCCATGCGCCCGAACATCATCCCGATCCTGAAAGAATCCCTGCACGCCGTATGTTGGAATACCGGCCAGGCGCAAGTAGCGTCCATCGGATCCACCCACCGCCATTGTAGGAACAGTAATCACTCCGGGCCACATGGTATCGGTGATGCGATTGAACGCCTTCATAATATCGGCCCGCAAGGGTGAGGCAGGGCTCGCGCCTTCGTAGGTGGTGATGGATATGGCTATCTGATCGTCGGCGATGACTTTCTTTAGTTCAGCTATCACTCGATCCACATTGTCATCCGGCAGGAGGCGGCAATTGATGTTCGCGGCGGCGAGTTGGGGCAGCGCATTGGTGGCATGCCCACCTTCAAGCTGCGTGGCGACGCACGTGGTGCGCATCATTGCGTTCAGCGGCGGCGACTGTGCGGCAACGCGTTTCATGGCTGCGGCATCTCCCTCAGCAACGCGGGTCAAATCGGCAGCGACCGCGCCGGACTCCGACTTCGCCGATTGCCGGAAGTACTCACGCGTAATGTCCGTTAGTTGAAAATCAAAACCGAAAGTGGAAAGGCGGTGGAGTGCGCCCGCCAAGTGATAAATAGCGTTGTCAGCGACCGGTCTCGCGCTATGGCCGCCTTTATTGCGAACCTCCAGACGGAGGTTCAGAAACTGCTTTTCCGCCAAGCCGATGTGATGCTCTACTCGCTTGCCGTTCACCAGCATACCGCGCGCCCCTTCGTTCAAGGCATACTCCGATTCGATCAGGTCGCGATGTTTTTGCAGCAGCCAGTCAACGCCGTTGAGCGGGCCGCCGCCTTCTTCATCAGCCGTCAACGCAAGGATCAAATCGCGATCGGGCCGATAGCCTTCGCGCTTGAACCGGAGTAGCGTCGCCACCCAAACGGCGGCCTGGGCCTTATCGTCAGCCGTGCCGCGGCCGTAGAAATAGCCGCCTTTTTCGAGGAAAACGAACGGGTCTACGGTCCAGTCTTCGCGCTTGGCTTCCACCACGTCAATGTGCGCCAGCAACAGGATGGGCTTGCGCGCGCCTGTGCCGCGGTAACGAACAACCACGTTGGCTTTGTTCGGAGCCGGGCCCCCGACGAAGATGTCGGAAGCAGCGAATCCCGCAGCTTTGAAACGCGCAGCAACTGATTGGGCGATGGGCGTGGTTGTGCCGGTGGTGAAACCGGACTTAACCTCGATCATTTCCTTATATATGTCCCTCGCCAACTGTTGTTCCGCGTCGGGAGGCATAGTATCGGCTGCGAACGCAGCGCCGCTGAGCATTAAGAAAAGTAGAAGACCCATTCCGTCATTCTGGCATAGTGGGGTTACTGTAGCGCCACTGG
The DNA here is from genome assembly GCA_025350695.1 of Acidobacteriota bacterium. Taxonomy (GTDB): domain Bacteria; phylum Acidobacteriota; class Terriglobia; order Bryobacterales; family Bryobacteraceae; genus JANXSF01. The sequence goes on along the minus strand of JANXXI010000335.1, from coordinate 6,483 downwards.
CTGAGCAATCGCCCCATTCCCCGCCGAATCCCACGCGGCGAATCGCACCCACTTCTTGCCCGTTGCGTCTAGCGAAATTGCAAACTTGCCCGATGAAAACGGGGCGCGGTCGGTGAGGGGAATAAGCCTACGGTCAGTCGACACCCCGTCGCCCCAAACCACTTCCACGAACTCCGGCGGGTAGGTCCATTCCACTTCGGCCACCACGATCCGCTTTGCGCCCGTCCCTTGAACGGCATAGTTTTTGATTAACACTTCGCCACTGGTGACAAAGAACTGCCCATCGCGTATGGCTTTCATGATTGGCGACCAATCGTCGTCAAACGCGGGCAACTTAGCTACCTTGATGTAATTCACCAGTAAGTGCGGATAAGTTTCATCATCCGGGAATTTCGCATAGGTATCGCCCTCTGCCACAAGATACTTTGTGGCGCCCCAGTTATTCATATCGTCCAGAGTGTCAAGACAGCGAACCTCGCACAGCCGCTGCTGCGATAGGTCAACGGGCAAAGATTGGTAGGAGCCGCCAATGTAGCGTTCACTCTTGAAATGCTCCGTATCCTTAATCGCATCCGGATAGCCGCTGGAGCCCTTTGTGCGTGGATGGGCCTGCCACACATAGCCGCCCTCCTTGCGCAACATCGCCAATTCTTCGGCAGTTGAGCCGATGTGATACACCTTGCCAAATTTCGGGTCGTTCTCTTCAAACTGTTGGCCAACTTTCTTCACATGGCTCCAGTAGACGGGCTTGGGAAACACCATGGTGTAGTGGCCGCCGAAAGTGGCATCGGGCTCTTCGCCCGGAATGATGAGGAAATCCTTATCTGAGTGCCGACGAGACGCATCGAAGTATATTTTTTGCTCAGCGAACCGCAGTGGACCGGGATCAGTGGGGTGTCCGTCGCCATGGAAATCGGACATCATCGCGATATTGATGCCCATGGCGCGGAAGGTGGGAATCCAGGGCGGCTGAAAATCGATTGATCCCGCGTCGGCAATCTGTTCATTGAAGTGGGTATGGAAATGACCGACCGAAACCTGGTATCCCGGCAGCGGCTTGTACTGATCGTCATGAGTGAACGCCAATACCTGCTGCTGCGTTTTCTCCGCCGAGTCAGGACTCAAGTAGTAGTAAACAGCCATGCGCTGCATGCTTCCGGCCGGGGCGTTGTAGAGCGCGAAATTTGCCTGAGAAAAGCTACGAGCCTGATCGACCCGCTTCTTCCACAGCTCATCGGAATTGCCGAACGGCCGGTACATCTCCTCCCGTTCCGCCTGGCGCACACCGATGGAAAAAGAATTCTTCGAGTCCTTGCGATACCAGACGTAACCGAGGTTCAACTCAATTTCTCGAGCGAAGAAGAACTTATGCGGCGCGGGGAACACGGCCAGCGATCCGCCTGGCGTCTCCATTGTCAGCAGCCTGTTGCGGGCGCGCAGACCAACCGGATCGGTGTTGGCCGAGCCGCCGAATTCGTACTTCTGCAAGCCACGAGCAACGTCGCGCCACAGCACGCGCTTGGGCGTGTCGAGAGTGAAGCCCTTCAAGCCGGCATTGTATTTATAGGCCACGGAAGGTTCATTCGTTTTCGCTATCGCTTCCTGACGGAGCAAGTTCGTGCCCTTATAGACAGTGAAGCGAAGGCTGCCGGAAAAGATGCCGAGCGTTAGGCCGTCGAAAGTAGCTTCAAGCCGCGCACCATCGGTTTTGACGGCACAGGCGGAAGTCTTGTAGGTCGCGGCTGCGCGCCGGATTTCACTTTCAAGCCGTGGCAACCCGGCGTTCGTCCCCTTGCGTCCGGGAACCATTAACGGCGCATCCCAGAAGGCTTTCCACTTTTCCTGTTCCAGGAATTCTGGGCTGGTGCGGCTTAGTTCCTGCAGCGGCTTTAACTGCTGATCGGAGAGCCGCCGCATGCCGGTAGTGACCGTGAATTCCGGTTGCAGGTTTCGGCCCAAAACGACCCATGTTTGCGCCACGCGGCGCGCGGCAAGTTCGCGCACGACGGGGGCGCCATCTTGAATATCGAAGGCAGCCCGTAATTCCTGACCGGCCGCGCCAAGCCAGGTGAGCGTCAACCCGCCTCCGGCGTTTACTGCCGTGAGCCCGGGCTGAGATTTATATTCGGACAGGTCGCAAGTTGCCCCGAAAGCGGCGGCGGTGAATAAGCAAAGTGTGAAGAAGCGCATAGTAAGTCCAGCTTTAGCATTGTACGCCTTTAGACTGTGATAAATTCAACGTTGTGAATATAAAACTACGAATCTTCTTGTCCGTTGCATTACTCACTTCAATGGCTCATGCTCAATCGGTGACCGGTACGATTCTAGGGAATGTGCTTGATCCGTCAGGCCTCGCCATCCCTCGGGCGGAAGTAGCACTTACCCAACCGGCGACTGCTCTTGAGCGGCGCACCACTACTGCTGAAAACGGATCGTTCGCATTTCCTAGTCTTGCTCCCGGCGCCTATAACGTTACGGTGAAACAGGAAGGCTTCAAGCAAGCTGAACGCCGGGCGATCAACCTCTCTGCGTCGGAAACTCTCAGTGTGGGTGACATTCTGATGCAGGTGGGTAGCACCACGGAATCTGTGACGATTACCGCACAAGGAGCCAACGTTCAAACCGCCAGCGCAGAGCGGTCAGGTGTCATCACCAACAGTCAGGTAGAGAACATTTTGATCCGCGGCCGCAACGTGACTTCGCTACTTCAGCTTCTGCCAGGCGTGGTGGATACTTCCGATCGCGACGCCATTGACCGCGGCTTCACTGTGAATGTACAGGGCGGGCGCAACAACACCAACAACCTGACACTTGACGGCATGACGATGATCGACGTTGGCAACAACCAAGGTGGCACCGTTAGCGTCGGTATGGATGCGATTGCCGAGGTGAAGGTGCTGCTGACCAATTATCAAGCCGAATACGGCCGCATGTCCGGAGCCAATGTTCAACTCGTGACCAAGAGCGGCACGCGCGATTTCCATGGCATGTTCAGCTACTTCAAACGGCATGAACAGTTCAACGCCAATTCATTTTTCAACAATACGGTTGGCCTGCCCACACCGCGCACACGGTTGAATACCTATAGCTACAATCTTGGCGGACCCCTTTCCATTCCCAAACTTTTCAACAAGAATCGCGACAAGCTTTTCTTCTTCTGGTCGCAGGAGTTTTGGCCGCGGTCGAGTAGCCTTCCTATTGGCCAACTCACTACGCCCACCGACCTCGAACGCGCCGGAGACTTCTCCCAATCGGTGGAACTCAATGGCGCATTGATCCCCGTGCTTGACCCTACCAATGGTCAGGTGCTTCCCGGAAATCGCATCCCGGCCAGCCGTGTGGACCCCAATGGCCGCGCGATTTTGAACATGCTCCCGGCGGCGAATTTCTTCAACAACACAATCTCCGCGCGGCGCTACAATTATGTTTTTCAAAATGATGTGAATACTCCCCAACGCCTTGAGACTTTGAAGGTGGACTACCACATCCTCCCCAAGAACCAAGTGGCGTTCAGCCTTTCCCGGCATAAGGACGAACAGACGGGGCCGTATGGCATTCCAACTGGTGGCGCCAACTGGGCGCAAATGAGTAAGACGTTTTGGACCCAAGGCACCGTGCTTTCCGCCCGCGATCAGTGGATACTTTCTCCCACATTGGTCAATGAATTTACGGTTGGCTTTTCGCAGCGTCCTGAAGGCGAGCGAATTCCGGATTCCGAATTAAAGCGCAACCAGCGCAGTACAATCGGCTTCGTCACGCCGCAGCTCTACCCGTCAGCGAACCCGCTAAACCTTGTGCCCAACGTAAGCTTTGGCGGGGTCAGCCAACCAATCAACCTGAATATGGATGGGCGCACTCCGCTGGACCAAACCCAGTACGCGATTAACGTCACTAACAACATCACCAAGAACTTCGCATCCCATTTAGTCAAAGCCGGCGTGTTCTATAATCACAATCTGCGCCAGGCGCAAATACCAGCCGTGTTCAACGCCACCATCAACTATGGGCGCAATGCGACCAACCCTCTGGACACGGGCTATGCGTTCTCGAACGCTATGTTCGGCGTGTTCAACAATTATCAGGAGGCAACCTCACGCCCCGACATCAGCATCTTCATCAAGTCCTTCGAATGGTTCCTGCAGGATAGTTGGAAACTGCATCGCCGGTTAACCGTGGAGCTCGGCATGCGATTCGCGCACATCATGCCACAATACGAAGAGCAGGGCCGAATTTCCGGCTTCGTCCTTGACCGTTATGACCGGTCTAAGGCGGTGAAGTTGATCCGGCCAAGCATCGTTAACGGAGTGCGGGCCGGTGTCGATCCAGTAAGTGGAAAAGTATATCCGCAGGCTTTGGTCGGAGCCATCGCTCCCGGCAGCGGCAATACAGCCAATGGTCTTGTAACGGGCACTGATTCCAGCTATCCGCGTGGACTTACGAAGAATCCCAGCTTGCAGTACTCCCCTCGTGTTGGCTTTGCGTGGGATGTTTTCGGCAAAGGCAAAACGGCAGTTCGCGGTGGTTTCGGAATGTTCAGCAACCTTGGTGATTTCCAGTTGCTGCGCCTGCTGGGCGGCCAACCGCCGCTGGTCAGCACTCCGCAAATTAACTTCAGCACAATTCGCGAACTCACTTCGTCGCCAGGCTTCGTCTTCCCGCAAGACATCATCGGAGTCGACGGAAACTCGCTAGTTCCCAACATCATGAATGGCAGCCTTTCGGTGCAGCAAAGCCTCGGTTGGGGTACGGTGCTTGATGTGGGTTACGTTACCTCGCTTGGCCGCCATCTGCTTTGGCAGCGAAACTTGAATGCCATTCCATTAGGCGCCAATTTCCTTGCGCAGAATGCCGACCCGACCAACACACGGGTTCCCTTGGCTGCTCCATTTTTGCGCAATATTGTTGGCTTTAACGACGTTCTGCTAAGGGAATGGGCCGCTTCTTCCAACTATCATTCATTGCAAACCAGTGTGAACCGCCGCTTCACGCGAGGACTTCAACTAGGCGGTTCCTGGACCTGGTCAAAATCGATGGACTACAACAGCAGCGATCTTGTTACCGTGAGCCCGCTTGTTCCGGTGCGCGTTTGGAACTACGGATTGTCGGACCATGACCGGACGCATGTGGCCAAGATCAATTACCTTTACGATGTACCTTCGTTTCGTCGAAAGGATTTCATTTCGCGCCAAGTGATCGGAGGGTGGCAGGTTTCCGGCATCACCAGCTTCGTAAGCGGCGCACCCACCACTGCCGGGCTGAATTTCGTTAACGCCACGGACATCACCGGAACCGCATCGCAAGGCGCGCGGATTAACGTAATCGCCAACCCCGTGCTTGATAAATCGGAGCGGACGTTCAGCCGGAATTTCAACACCGATGCGTTCCGTCCGCCGGCTTTAGGTACGGTTGGCAACTCGGCAAGATATGTAATGCGCGGCCCGGGCGTAAACAATTTCGATATCGCGGTGCTTAAGAATTTCGCCATTCGCGAGCCGATGAAGCTGCAGTTGCGTTGCGAACTTTACAACGCGTTCAATCATACTCAGTTCAGCGCTGTGGACACGGCGGCGCGTTTCGACGCACAGGGGCGGCAGGTGAATACGCGCTTCGGAGAATTTACCGCAGCGCGTCTGCCGCGGCAGATTCAATTCGCGCTGCGTTTCTTTTTTTGACAAGCACTTGTGATTGGCGACAATTAGAATTCAGACACACTTGCGTCGTTGCGCCAACAAGGTGATGGCGTCGCCTACTTTCCAATGCGGTAACTAAGTCCGAAAAGTGCGCGTACATCGTTCTGATTCCGCGACCCGCCATTGGCGCCGTCGCTCCAACGGGTGTAGCGCACTTCGGGCTTGAATTCAAAACGATTTAAGTTGAACCGGACCCCAGCCAGATACAAGGGGGAAGAGTTGATCTTTGCAAGCTCGCAATGCCATTCACCCGATACATACCTCGTTGTTTTTGTCGTCCACAGAATAAATCTCTTAAACAATAAATATGGGCATTCGTTGGGAGATTCAGTTCTAAGGTGTTTCTTGCGGCACGTAATGATTTCGTTTCCTGATGTTGACGAATTGTACCGATGGTCAGGTCCGGCGTTTTTAGGGTTGGTTCACAGAAAAAACGGCTTGCTAGCATTGAAACAAGAAGTAAGCAAGGCTGCAACGCATCGTCTTGAAGAGACAATCATTGTGAATCAGAGGGAGCTGTTGATTCCGATCTCCGCATCGGGGCTGGTTCTTGATTTAGGGGATGGGCATTCTAGCGAGGAATTGATTAAACGGTTGATAGTTTTGCCAAGTCCGCCAGCTAACTAAACTAAAGCCAAGTGCTCTCATCGCTCTAAATATCCAAGTTCCGAACATCCAACGCATTATCCTCAATAAACTTGCGCCGCTGCTCCACATCCTCGCCCATCAACGTCGAGAAGATCTGATCCGCTTCCACCAAATCCTTCAACTCCACGCTCAACAACGTGCGCTT
>JANXXI010000323.1 GCA_025350695.1 Acidobacteriota bacterium | reverse complement strand
ATGGTGGCTCTGGTAGAGTAGGGCGCAGGCGCGGCGCGATTATGGCCGTTTCCTACACCCCCTCATCGAACCGGACGTGCGGATTTCCCGCATCCGGCTCTCCGATCATCTTCATCCGACGGCGTGCGCTCGCAATCCTTCCAGATGACTCACTTTCCCCACCATTCGATACAACCGGCATCGGTCATGAAGGAACTGATATCCCCATCGTTTCTTAGCAGTCCGCCAGGGGCACTGGTGCTTTCGTCGGAGCCATAACTGCAATTCGCTCCGAACGGCCCAGTCCACCTTGTGGAATGTCCGGTTGCTGTTGCCGACACGAAAATAGGTACACCACCCATTCAGGATCGGATTCAGCTTTTGGATCACTTGACCGACTTGCCCATTCGACGGAAACGATCGCGCCACCTCACGAATCCTCTGACGGATATGACGGCACGCCTTCTCGCGTGGCCACATCAACAACATCCGCCCAGGAGCTTTCCGAAATTCGAAGCCGAGAAACGCGAAGCCCTCCTCCAGCGTCGTTAACCGGCTCTTCTCTTGATTGACCACCAATTGAAGAGCGGCAAACTGTGCCTGGAGTTGCTCCCACGCCGCCCGCGCTTCGGCTTCCGTCCGCGCCAACAGCACCATATCGTCCGCATAACGGACCAGCCGAACATTGCCACGAGCGACACCGTCGCTCCGGCACCACTGACGATCTACTTCGTGCAGAAAGATGTTGGATAGCGTTGGTGAAATCACTCCACCCTGAGGCGAACCCCGGTCCGGGTGCGTCACCTTGCCTTCCTCCATCACTCCCGCTTTCAACCATGCGCGGATTAGGCGTAAGACCTGAACATCTCCGACCCGGCGTTCCACTAACCGCATAAGCAGTTCGTGCGAAATCGTGTCGAAGTAGGATTTTAAGTCAACGTCCACCACGAACGAATACCCCTCGTTGATGCTTTGCACAATTGCGCTCAGCGCCATCCGCGGCGTCTTCTTCGGGCGGAATCCGAACGAGCAGGGCATAAAGTCGGCCTCGAATAATGGTTCGATCACCAACTTCACCGCCATCTGCACCACTCGGTCCTTCACCGTCGGGATGCCCAACGGCCGGGTTTTCCCCGGCTGTCCGGGCTTCGGTATGTGAACTCGGCGCACCAACGCTGCCCGATACTCCCGGTTTCGCAATTCCTGCGTAAGTTCACGTAGAAATTGTTCCTCGCCTTGGTTACAGATTGCGTCGATATCCACCTGATCCACTCCCGCCGCCCCTTTGTTGGACTTCACCCGTTGCCAGGCTTCTTGCAGGATGTCTTGCCGACAAACCTTATCGTAGAGAAGTGTGAATCTCCTTTCCGGTTGCCGCTTGGCCACTCGGTATAGCGTCCTTTGCAGTTTGCGGGCATTGTCGAGTCTCGCGGGCGCCTTGCGCCTGGCTTGACGGGTCCGGGGTTGAGCCTTCCCTCGCGGGGGCAGTCCGGATGCCTTTCCCTGTTTGGTTCGCTTGATGAAAGTAGCGGCCCTTCCCTCCCTCCGGTTTTCCCGAAGTTCCTCGGTACTGTAGCCACCTCCGACTCCCTGCCCGGCTTCGTTCCCGCGCTTTCGGGTTCTCCCCTTATGCGCTTCCCTACCGCGCGGAGTTTCCTCCGGCGGACCGAACAGGGTCTCTCCGGTTAACTTGATGGTCTGTCTCTGCGTGCTGACGCCCTCTACACCGTCCCGGCGATTCGGACTGCTTCTCGCTGTACTCCGAATCGTGGCAGGCTTCGCCTTCAGGGGACAGGCTCGCCCCGGGAATAGCTCCAGCTGAATCGGCGTGATTGCTGGTGGGGTTGACGATGCTGAAACGGCGTTCACTTCTGTTGCGGCCCGCAGATTCGCCTTGCCTTCCTGCCGACAGTCGAAGGCTTTGTCATCCCGCTTCTCCGTAACCAATTGCTCAGCTTCGGAGGGGATCAGGCTATCGGGTGAGCGAGTCATTACCCGAGTTGTCTCCTTTCATACAACAAGTCCATCAAATCCACTTCGGACGCACCCCCCGGTTCCCCCCAGGAGGCAGATCAGGCTGTCCCGGTCCCCCCCGGTCCCCCCCGGTTCCCTCCGGTTCCCGGTTCCCCGTCCCGGTTTCCCGGTTTTACTAACTCCGCCGCCCTCGTTCGTATTAAAATCAAATCCATGCATCCCGGCAAGTTCTGTTCTCTCGCGCTATTCGCAGCCACCGCCTTCGCCAACTGGCCCCAATGGCGCGGCCCCATGTTCAATGGAACAGCTCCCAGCGCAAAGAACCTGGTGACAACCTGGACAGATAAGGATAACGTGCAGTGGCGCGCGAAGCTTCCCTCTTGGAGTGCGGCCACGCCCATTGTTTGGGAAAACACGATATTCGTCACAACCGGCGAAGAGGGTTTTTCGGGTCATACCGAAGACGGCCGCGCCTCACGCAACGGAAAGGCCGATCAGCACGACAAGGTCTTCCTTCTTGCCGTCGACCGCAAGGATGGCTCCACGATTTGGAAGCGCCAGATCGCCGAAGGCAACCGTTTGTTCCGTAAACACAACCTGACTTCGCCTTCACCGATCACTGACGGCAAGCATGTTTGGACCATGACCGGCAGCGGTAAGTTTGCCTGCTTCACTTTCGATGGCAAGCTGGTTTGGGAACGCGACGTAATCGCCGAATACGGCCGCATTGGCATCAACCATGGCTATGCTTCTACTCCGTTGCTTGAAGGCAACAGGCTTTATATTGAAGTGATTCACGGCTTCACCACCGACGATCCTTCCTACGTGTTCGCAGTCGATAAACTTACCGGCAAGAACGTATGGAAAGTTTTGAGGCCCTCGCCGGCGAAACAGGAATCAAAGGATAGCTACAGCACACCGCAAATTGCTGTCGTGAACGGTAAGCGGCAACTCGTGATTTCCGGCGCCGATATCGTCACGGGGCACGACCTTGATACAGGCAAAGAATTGTGGCGTATCGGAGGCTTCAATCCAGGGGACAATCCGGCGAACCGCACCATTGCTTCTTCGCTAGTAATGGGCGACAAGGTGTTTACACCCAGCACCCGTGGCCGTCCGTTCATCGCCTTTCGTGCCGGCGGCGAAGGCGATATTACGGGTAAGAGTGAACTGTGGACGAATAACCTCGGCGCCGATGTGCCAACTTCCACGACCGACGGCAAGTACATTTACGTTGTGAACGACATTGGCATCATCAATTGCATTGAGGCCGAGACGGGTAAGGTTGTCTATTCGGGCAATCGCATTGAACGGGGAACCTATAGCTCCTCGCCGCTCCTCGCCGATGGCAAGATCTACTGTACTAATGAAGACGGGACCACAACGGTGATTAAGGCCGGTCCAGTGTTTGAAGTGCTGGGCGTCAGCAAGTTGGACAGCCGCACGCTGGCCAGTCCAGTAGCCGTCGGGGAGCAAATTTTCATCCGCACGGCGGACTATTTGTATTGCATAGGAAAGAAAAAATAACGGAATTGGTATAGACGATTCGTTACAATTGACAGAATGCCAATCAAACAACTTTTTCTGCTTTTTTCCGCTACTCTCGCCCTGTATTGCCAGGAAGCGATTAACAATGAAGGCATCATAAAGCTTGTCAAATCGGGCATAAGTGAGGAACTGATCCTCAACGTAATACGCCAACGCCCAGGCAATTATATTGTCGGAGCCAATGAGTTGGTGCTGCTGAAGGATAATGGCGTTTCGGAAAAACTGATTGCCGCGATGCTCGATAAGTCGAAGCCTGAGGGGGCTGCGGATGCTACGCCCAAGGTGGCCCTTGCTGCCGCCGCCTCAAAAAGCGCAACGATTCCTGGTCTGGGGCTCTTCTACAAAAAGAACAACGAATACTTCGAGCTGATCACCGAAGAAGTTGAATGGCAGACCAAAGGCGCGATGAAGAGCATGGCAACGGTTGGCATCATCAAGAAGGATTTGAATGGGCAAATCGCCGGACCTAGCAGCCGTAATTTTCTCTCCAATCCAATGGAGATCATCATCTCGCCGCCGCGTGGAGTTAACATCAATTCTTACATCCTGCTGCCCCTGAAGTCTGAGGATGGCGCGCGCAATTTCAACGTGGGTCCGGTGAACAAGAAGAGCGGTCTGGCGAAGGGAGCTATTGCTTTTGGCGCGGAGAAGGTCGGCGAGAATGCGTTCCGCGTAGTGTTGCCGGCGCAACTAGGGCCCGGCGAGTACGGCATCCTCGCGTCAACCCCAACCGATGCCGCCAACACAACACACAAGATGTACACGTTCCGGATTCTGATTTAATACCGATCATGCGCTGAGCAAGTAGGCGCGTCCACGTTTGCCTGTAATCCGCTCCAGCGCCAGTACGTACCAACGCAGTTGTCCCTCGTAGCGTCGTTTGCGCGAAGGGTCGTAGACATCCGTCTTAAAATCCACCACATGCCACACATCGTCTTCAAGGAACGCCAAGTCGATGACCCCCTCAAATAGCCCTTCGCCCATTTGAACCCGCAGCGGCCATTCACGATGATGACTTGCCGAGACGCGTGCCCGGCTCATCATCGGATGACCTAGAACACGCTGAACGGCAACTTGGGCGGCTGCGGTTTCCAGCCGAGGAGCCCCGGTCAAACGTCCGTGCAACTTCGCCGCCCGGGCAATGGAACCTGCGTCGGCATCCAACGGAACATCGCGCAGAATGTTGTGGACCAGCGTACCGAAGCGCGCGCCGGTGGGGCGTCCAATCTCACGTTCCGTGGAAAGCGTATCTACAATGATCGTGGCGGCGCCCTCAGGCAAAGGGTGAGCATCGGTCGCCAGAAACACCTGATGACTCGGAACGCTTCCCTTGGCTACAACCGTGGCGCGTAACTCTTGCCATCGGCGATAGTCAGCCATGCTCGTGTTCTTCGCGTCAGCCAGCAACTGTTCCTGTTTAATGCCGAAGTTCGCTTCGACGCCCAAGTTCAGGCGGCCTGGATCCCACCACACAACGTTATGTTCACCGCTTTGTGGCCGATGCAAGCCGGGCCGCACCGAGCCTTCTTCATCGTTCAGCATTTCGACAGGTCGTTCCAGAACAGAGACATCGCCAAATTCAGGACAGCCCAGCGCGATCTTCGGCCGGCGCCAGAGTAGCGGATGAGGGTAGATGGCTTTGTGCAACGGACTCACCCAGCTTTCCTTGTGTTCGCTATCGCCAACGGCTGGGATCACCAGCAGATCGCGGGCTCTGGTCGCGGCAACGTAAGCAACCCGAACGCCTTCTGCCTGTTCCCGGGCAAACTCCTGTTCTCTGTTCGCCACGAGCTCCCATGGGGTGCAGTTTAGA
>JANXXI010000275.1 GCA_025350695.1 Acidobacteriota bacterium | reverse complement strand
TGGAAAGGCGCGTCTTGTTGAGCGAATGCAACCATGGACAATGTCATGGCCGCGAGGATGGTAGAGAGTTTTGTGTGCATTGAGGAATAGCTCCTGAAAAGTACTGTAACATCGAATGAAAAGTACCACAATCGCCCAAAGGAAGTAACCAAATTGGTTAAAACAACTGACTGGCTTGGAGTTACATCGTAGTAATTGAATGACTTAGATACTTAGTAGCAACCTAGTCTGAAGTTGAATGATTCCCTATCGAACCAAGCGGATTCGGCAAGAATTGGGACCTTTGCAGAAATCACGATAGGGCCCTTTTCCTATGACCTTCAAAAGCAGTTGGTCAAGCTGCCATCCAGGGACCCTTCCGGGAATCCACCGAGCGAATTCTAGATTCCACCGAGCTGGTGGTTGCCAAGCGTAGCCTGGAAGAAATCCTTCGGGATGCGGCCGAGAAGTTTGATGCCTTTTGCGCGCAACGCGCCCCTGCGCCTTGGCGACAAACAGCGGACATTCTGGTTGCCGCCGTGGATGGAAAAGGGATACCCATGATCCGGCAGCGTGCCAGCCGCGTGCCATTCGGCCAGCAAAAGGACTAAGACCCAACGGCAAGAAGATGGCCACTGTCGCCGCTGTATTTACCCGTGGGCCTTGGGTTCGCACTACCCAACAAGTCGTCGACAGCCTGTTTAGGACAGAACGAAAGAAAGATCAGAAAAAAACCGCTCAGCCCGTGCCTCCTGGCCCCGAAAATAAACGAGTGTGGGCCAGCCTAACCAAGGGCAAGGAAGCTGTCATGCAGGAAGTCCTCGAAGAGATTCAACGCCGCGATCCCGATACGAAAAAAACACGGGTCGCCCTAACCGATGGCGAACGAGCGCTTCAGAAACTAGTCGACAAGAAACTACGAGTCTTCAAGACTCAAGGCGGCCCGGAAGCGGAATTATGGGCGAAACTTGCTTGCGCACGGATCTTGGAAGGCAACATCTGTCAGGTTGTCAAAGGGCTTCGTCAGACGTTTACCAAACAAGGCCTATTCGGTTCAAAACGGAAAACGCTGACCGAAGTGGCCGCCTACTTTGACAAGAATAAGCACCGGATGCGTTACGACGAATACTTGGCCCAGGGACTACCGATTGCAAAGCGGCTCCGTCGAAGGAACCTGCAAGAACCTAATCAAGGATCGCATGGAGCGATCAGGAATGCATTGGACCGAGTCCATGGCCGAAGCAATCGTTCAACTTCGGGCCATTTATCTTAGCGGAGACTTCCAAGATCAGTGGGCATTTCACAGTTCGAAGGACCAAGAACGGCTCTACCCACAAGGTCGTTGGGCCGTGGTCGTAACGTAGCCACACCCATGCCTTTCGATAAAATGATCAAATAATTATTTAGACAGCCCTGGGGTTGCTGTTACTGGTGGCGCGTAACCTCAACCACGTACAATCGAGTAAGTGAACGAACAGGAGATTATACGCACGGCGCAACGGCTGATGGGGCCACCGCCTTCGGGCGGCGTGATCGTCGCCATTGGAGATGATTGCGCAGTCTATCGGCCGCACGGAGCGAAGGAAGATCTTGTTTTCACTACCGATATGATGCATGAGGGGCGGCACTTTCTGGCGGAGACGCATTCCGCGCAAGATGTCGGTTACAAGGCGATCGCGCGAGCGCTGAGTGACATTGCCGCCGTTGGTGCGTCGCCGCGATTTTCACTGCTTTCTCTGGCGCTTACGGCGAAGACGGATCAAGCTTGGGTGGAGCAATTCTATAAGGGATACTTGAGCCTGGCGATGGCGCATGGGGCTCCGTTGATTGGTGGCGATACAGCAAAGGCGGATGCTGTGAGTTGCGACGTGATTGTTTGCGGTGGCGTGCCGCGAGGCAAAGCTTTGTTACGTTCTGGCGCGAAGCCTGGAGATGGCATCTTTGTAAGTGGTGAATTGGGTGGATCAGCGCTTGGGTTACGGACGCGGGCGGGTGCTGCCTGGAAAAGGCATGTGCGGCCGAAGCCGCGGCTTGAGTTGGGCTTCCACTTGCGGGCGAACAAAATTGCTTCGGCCTGCATGGATTTGAGCGACGGGCTTTCTACCGATTTGCATCGACTGGTGAAAGCGTCGGGCGTTTCGGCTGATCTCGAAGGGCCGTTGCCGACCTTCGAGGGGGCGTCACTTGAAGAGGCGTTGCATGGCGGGGAAGATTACGAACTACTGTTCACCGCCGCGCGCAAGGTGCGAGTGGGCGAAGAATTTAAGGGGTTGCGGCTGACTCGTATCGGCACCATTATGAAAGAGGGCCGCACGCAAGTCACTTGGCGCGGCCAACCGCTACCGGCCTTGGGCTGGGATCATTTTAGCAAGTAAGTTTAGGAGAGCAATTGAGCACTGAAGTTAACCCCACAATCGTTCTGGATATGATCGAATCCTTTCGTCGCTCAAAGGCGATGTTTGCCGGTTGCGAACTGCGGATATTCGACCACATAGAGCAGCAGCCCGCCACTGTGGCGCAACTTGCTAAGACGATCAGCGCGGACCTAACGAACTTGGAACGGCTGTTGGATGCGTTGGTGGGGCTTGGGTTGTTGACGAAAAGCGAAGGCGTCTACAGCAACACCGCCGAGGCAAGCACTTATCTTGTGCGCGACAGTCCTCGGACAATGACTGGTTACATTCTCTATTCGAACTCGGTGTTGTGGAAGCTCTGGGATAACTTGGAAGGCGCAGTGCTTGAAGGATCGCACCGGTGGAAGCAAACGTTTGGGTTGGATGGCCCGCTGTTCAGCAGCTTTTTCAGCACGGAGGAGAGCATGCGCACCTTCATCGCCGGCATGCATGGGTTCGGCGTCATCTCCTCGCCATCAGTGGTGGCTGCGTTCGACCTTAGTAAGTACAAACAGTTAGTCGACTTAGGAGGAGCTACAGGCCATTTGCCGATTGCCGCCGCAGCTAAGTATCCGCAAATGGAAGCAGTAGTTTTTGATCTTCCGAATGTGGTGAAGGTGGCCGCGGAGCATTGCGCTGGTACGCGCGTTAAGTGCGTGGCGGGTGATTTTTTCACCGATGAACTGCCGGCTGCCGATCTTTATGCGCTGGGCCGGATTCTGCATGACTGGAGCGAGCCGAAGATTGCTCTGCTACTGAAGAAGATTGTGGCCGCCTTGCCCGAGGGTGGAGGATTGCTGATTGCTGAGAAACTCCTGAATGACGATAAGACGAAACCGGTGAGCGCTACTATGCAGTCGTTAAACATGATGATCTGCACTGAGGGGCGTGAGCGGAGTTTGGCGGAGTACGAAGCGCTCTGCCTTGCCGCGGGTTTCAAACGAGTTGAAGGACGGCGGACAGGGCAGCCGGTGGACGCGATTTTGGCGGTGAAGTGAGTAGCCTATGGGCTGGTCTGTCGTCGCTCTGAATGCTGTTGTTGGTGAACTCCTCTGTGCTCGTCGAGTCATTTGGCCAAGTGAGCGAAAGGGGTCTCTGTTGGGGGATTGATCAGGGCTTTCGTCGAACTAGCATCTACGCCCAGATTTTGAGCAATCGGCCAAATGATTGCGCTACGCACTCAAATTGCCGCGCCAATTATCGTATGTGCAATTTGACGGGGTTAGTTGTTGATTCAGGGCCTAGAGTACAGGTCATAGCGGTCTCCCCAGTCCCAGACAAGGTGCGCGGGAGTTGGACAAATTGGGTCGAGTCCGGCCATTTGCATCTGCGGGCCGACATAAATAATGGGAATAGACTGTCCAGCGATTAGGCAAGTTGAGTTCTCAGTTGAAAATTGTGAAAAACCTGTTCCGTAAAGACTCAAGTAAACCGAGCCGCCGTTTAAATCAATAGGGACCAAGTTACAAGCTGTACCAATACATTCCGTAATTTGGACAGGCATGCGGGAGGCGTCCGCATTTAGGCGAAAGGCTGTAGCGGCGGCAAGATCAATTCCCACCGCAAATAATTCTGGGGCAAGCTCATTAACTGGAATTAGGAGAGATTTTGCTTTGAAAGGCTCCCCATGCGTTCCAAACTAATCCGGGCCGAAAAGCCGGAGGCATACCGCGCTTAATGTGCACCTGGATCCCGCCCAACGATGTAGCAGGATTGAGCGGATCTACAGCTAATTCCCGACGAGGTGCAAGATTGACGCCATAAGCGGATACTATGGCTCCTCTTGCGACCGGCGAGATTCCAGCTGCAGCACCTACACCGGTGACGGTGAATCCATCGCCAGGGCTCGAGTTCAAAAATACAGCCGCCCGAGCATTCATAATCTTGGAATATTGGGTCTCAAAATAACGAATTGCGATATCGGGCAACCCATCCCCATTAAAATCCGCTACGATTGTCTGAAGCCGCGAGATTCCAACGCAGGTTTCAGAATACCGGCTCCCCGCGCGGAGCGAAGAAGTGACCGCCTCAAGGAAGGAGACAGTCTGGCAACAAAGGGATTCGCTCCAGCAGGTAAGACACGATAACAGCAAGGCAAGTCGAAACATTTGACCTCACTTTCATGGTGCTTGAAAATGGCCAAGTGGCTCTTTTCATTCTGAACCGTGACACCACGGGCGAGCGTGACGCTACCATTAACTGGCAATCTCCAATGCCGACGCGGGTGATGTCCGGCTAGACGATTACCGGGCGTGACTTGAAGGCAATCCACACTTTCGACCAGCCGAATAACGTTGTGCCGAAGAATTTGGACGCCCCGAATGCAGGGGCTCCGATAACATTCCGGCTGCCGGCTGTCGTACAGCGTGGCGCAGTTGGCGACGGGCGGCTGAGTTACTTCTCCCCAGTCAGCGGAGCATTCATTTCGCGCAATAGGGCCGGATCCACTTTGACAAACTTCCGATCGTACGTAAGCAACCCATTCACCTCGCCCTCAACGTCGGAGGTTTGCGTGTACACTGCCGCGGAGGCGCCCAGCTTATCTTTCATCGGCACAAGCGCTTGGACTTTCTTGCGGAGCGCACTCAGATACTCAGCCTGATTTTGATAGGTCTGATAGCCCCAATTCCTCATCGCAGGATTCCAGAGATGATCGGCGACCGGCCACCCAACACCGCCGTATTCGCCCAGCACAATCGCCCGATCCGCCTTCGGTTCCGGCTGCAGCGGCTCGGGCTGGTAGGTGTGGATATCGAACAGATCTCCCACGTTCATATCCAGCCAACCACTATCGGCATTCACCAGACGGCTTCCATCGATAGCCTTCACCCACTGCGCCAGGGCCTTCGACTCATATTGCCCCCAGCCCTCATTGTGGATGACCCACACAACAATACTGGGTGCGTTATGAAGGCGGCCCAACATTCTGCGCAGTTCCAATTCATGCTGCTCCCGGCTGGTGGACAGACGAATTGGTTCGCCCGCATCGGGTCTCTGGTTGCGTAAGGATTGATTGAAACCGGACGGCATATCCTGCCAAACCAGCATGCCCAGCCTGTCGCAGTGATAGTAGTAACGCGCGGGCTCCACTTTGATGTGCTTGCGAAGCATGTTGAACCCAGCCTGACGCAACCAGGAAATCTCCCACTTCATGGCTTCGTCGGAAGGTGGAGTGTGAAGGCTCTCCGGCCACCAACCCTGATCGAGAGGACCATGCTGAAACAGAGGCTTGCCGTTTAATAGAATTGCCGGCTGTCCGGCTACTTTACCCGGACCAAGTGTGACCTTGCGCATTCCAAAATAACTGGTGACCACGTCAAGAGCGTTGCCTTCTATCGCGGCCTTCGCGTATAGTTCGCGCTCTTGCGCGCCGAAGCGGGCAGGGCGCTCGTTCCGATTTTCCGCCTCCTTCGGCCAAGGGTTCTTCACCCGCACCAGTTCCGCTTTCAGGTCATAGAGGAACGGATCGGAAGGGGACCATAGCCGTGTGTTGGCAATCGGAATAAAGCCTTCGCGGTTCACGCGCATCGTCACCGAAGCGACGGGTTTTCCCGCGGCGGAGGCGCTCAAACGCACGGCGTACGTGTCATCCGCCGTACCCTCATTCACCAGCGCCGCGACGCGTAACCCACCTGCATCCACATCCGGAGTCAGGCGCAATTCAGCAATGTGAAGCGCTGCCGGCACGGGCTCCATCCACACTGTTTGCCAAATGCCGGAGACCGGCGTATACCAGATACCTTGCGGCTTTAACTGTTGCTTGCCGCGAGGTTGCTCGCCGGTATCGGAAGGATCGGTCACGGCAAGGAGCAAATCGTTCGCGCCATCTTTGAGGAACGGAGTGATGTCGAAACTGAAGGCGTCGAATCCCCCGGTATGAGCGCCCGCAACTGCACCGTTGATCCATAGCATGCATTCGTAATCCACTGCTCCGAAATGAAGCAAAATACGCTCGCCTTTCCAATCTGACGGCACATTGAATTGCCTCTTTTGCCACAGCCGTTGATCCGGCTGAAGAACTTTGCCCACGCCCGAAAGCGACGATTCCACAGGATAGGGAACCAGCATCTGACCGTCGAACTTCACCGGCGTGGGTGCTGTTTTTGATGTGATCGCATAGCTCCACATTCCGTTCAGGTTCAACCATCGTTCCCGGACAAATTGCGGGCGGGGATACTCACGCCAGGCGTTGTCGGGCGTCACCTTCGCGCCCCAGGTTGTGGTCAAGGTCACTGGAGCGGGTTTCCATGCCTGGGCCGCCGCCAGACCAGTCAACAGGAACGACGCGATGGCAGTACTTGTTACTTTTAGTTTCACTTATGTTGAACCTTCTCTTTATTTTAAGCCTGAAGTTAGCTGGTACGGCGGATCCCATATCCAGGGAACTACCTGATTTTGATGCGCCCACTGGTCCCACGCTTGCGCTAACCTTCGAACGCGTTCCGGATGAGCGCCGGCCAGATTATGCATCTCTGAACGGTCGGCTTCAATATCGTAAAGCTCCCATTCCCCTTTCGGATGCAGGGCCGTCAGTTTCCACTTACCTTCGCGAACGGCGCGGCTGCCTTCGTGTTCCCAAAACAACGGCCCATGCGCCGCTCTGTGGCCGGAAAAAATAGGAGCCATGTTCACGCCCGCAAGTCCCGCGGGTGCTTTGGCGCCCGCCACACCGGCAAGCGTCGGCAGCAGATCCACGAAGTGCCACGGCTGATTTCCGATGGCGCCTTTCGCTTTTACTCCTTTCGGCCAATGCGCGATGCAAGGCGTGGAGATGCCCCCTTCATGGGTGTAGTGCTTATACATTCGCCAAGGCGTATTGCAAAGATTGGCCCAAGCAGAACCGTAACTATGATAGGTGCCGGGTTGCCCCATCTCCGCCAATTTTGCTCCAACGTGGAGAACGTTTTCCGGCCCACTGGAGACATCGAAGCCATAGGGGTCCCATTCGGCGCATGCGCCGTTGTCGGAACAAAATAGTATCAGGGTGTTGTCCAACTCACCCTTGGTTTTCAAATCGCCAAGCACCCGCCCAATGTTGCGATCCATCTGGTCCACCATTGCGGCAAACACCGCCATGCGGCGCGCCAGGTCTTTGCGGCGGTCCTCGGGCAATGTTTCCCAAGCCGGATTCTGCTTCGGCGCCCAGCCGTTCGGCGTCGATACACGATTCGGTCCCACCACGCTGCGCGGCGTTTGGTCCCAACGCTTGTCCAACAGGCCAAGCTTTGTCATTTTCGCGAATCTCCGCTGCCTCAACACATCCCAGCCTTGTTCGTAAACCGGCTGATACTTGTCGATGAGTTCCTTTGGAGCGTGCAATGGAAAGTGCGGCGCATTGTAGGCCAGATAGAGGAACCACGGTTTTGCCGACCCGCGAGCCCCTCCAATAAATTCGAGGGCGTGATCCGTCAGAGCGTCGGTGGCGTAGAACTTATCGTACTGACGTTTTGGCCGGTCGGCCGGCAGCCGAGTGTACTTCGAGCTATCCCAGAAACTGTCAAAGCCTTGAATCATGCCGTAGAATTCGTCGAAACCACGCGCCACCGGTCCGGGCTGTCCAAGGTGCCACTTCCCGCACATCAGGGTGTTGTATCCGGCCTGCTTCAGCACTGCCGGCAGGAACTGCGCTTCTTCGCTTACCTTTCCTGAATAGCCGGGAAATCCCTCGCGCCGGGGATTGCCGGTCATGTTGCCCATGCCAACTTTGTGCGGATGTTGGCCGGTCATCAGGGCAGCGCGCGACGGACAGCAGCGGGCGTTGTTGTAGAGCTGAGTGAAGCGCATGCCGTTCGCGGCAAGGCGGTCCAGGTGCGGAGTCTCAATCTCTCCGCCGAAGCAGCCCAGGTCGGAATAGCCCAGATCGTCAGCCAGGATCAAGAGGATGTTAGGACGGGAGCGGGCCGGAGCTGCTAGTGCCGGCAGTGCGCAAAGGGATCCTAGAAACCGGCGTCGCGAGACCATCATGGATATAGGCTACTACAACGGCTGTTCTCTACACGAGCGGAAAGGATTCTTCCGAACTGCCAGTTGTCTCGCGATGATATAGTGGCATTCAATGAATCGGCTTTCTTACTTGCTACTACTCACAATCGCGTCGAAGGCGTTCGCACAATCTACCGGTGTGATCAGCGGCTCGGTCGAGGATTCCTCCGGCGCCGTCATCCCTGGAGCCGCGATCAGCGCGCTTCAACAGCAAACCAGTCAGCGCTTCGATTCCGTCACGGATGCACAGGGACGCTTCAACTTCCCCCGCCTCCCCGCCGGCAACTATCGCCTCGAAGGCAGCCGCACCGGCTTCCGCCGCTTTCAATCGGAAGCGATCCGTCTCGACGCCGATCAAACGCGCCAGGCTGTAATCGTACTGCAAGTCGGCGAGACTACCGATTCGGTGCAGGTCAGCGGCGCGGTTTCACTGGTTGAAACCATCGGCGGAACTATCCGCGAAACCGTGGATGAGAAGCGGATCACGGAACTTCCGCTGAACGGTCGCAACGCCCTCCAACTTCAACTTCTCGTACCCGGGGCCGTGCCGGGCAACGCCAGCGCTTCTGATCTGGGCCAAACGGCGGCCTATTCAATCAACGGCGCACGCGGAATTTCCAACAACTACCTTCTCGATGGCGGCGACAATAACGATCCCCAACTTAACACCGCCGCGCTTACGCCCAATCCCGATTCGCTCGAAGAGTTCAGCATCCTCACCAACAATTACAGCGCCGAGTACGGCCACGGCGCCGGCGCAGTGATCAACGCCATCACCAAATCGGGAACCAATCAGTTTCATGGCTCGCTTTACGAGTTCGTCCGTAACGACCGGTTCGACGCCCGTAACTTCTTTTCACTCGTTGTCCCCAAGCTCCGGCGTAATCAGTTCGGAGGCAGCCTGGGTGGTCCCGTCACCATCCCCCGCCTTTACAAGGGCCGCGACCGGACCTTCTTCTTCGTGTCTTACGAAGGCCTGCGGGAGCGGCGTGCCAACACATTCTCCAGCCTCGTCGTGCCAACCAGTCAGGAACGCATCGGCGATTTTTCGCAATCGCGCCAGAAGCCCACCGATCCCTTATCCCGCGCGCCGTTTCCCAATGCACTCATTCCCGCATCCCGCTATGACGCTGCCGGACAGAAGTTCCTGAATATTTTTGTCCCTTTGCCCAACGCCTCCGCGGGCCGCCACATTTTCAATTCGCCGGATGACATCGATCACAACCAATTGATCGTTCGCGGTGATCACAATATCGGTAGCAAGCACCGCATCTCCTCGCGCTACTTCAACGACAAGAGTCCCGAGTTTAAGACCGCCGGGCTTCCTATCTTGAAGTCCGACGTTAAATTCGATACTTACAACATCATGGGCAATTACACTTGGACAATTTCGTCAAGGCTGCTCAACACCATCCAGATCAGCTTCGCCCGGATCAACCTCAATCGGGGTCCGCTTCCCGTTCTGGATGGCGTAACCTACCAGAGCCTGGGAGTGAACATCCGCCAGGACACGCCACAGTACCCCACCAACTGGCGCGGTAGCGTCAGCGGATTTTGGAACATGGCCCAGGACAACGTCGTCACCATTGACCGCAAGACGCATGAAGTTCTGGACAACGTTTCGTTCACCAAGGGCGGCCACATGCTCAAGTTCGGCTTCGAGTACCGCCGCGCTTCAAGCGACCGCAATACGGCGAATCTCACCGATCCCCAATTCACCTTCAACGGGACCTATTCCGTAAATCCCTTCTCTGATTTTTTGCTGGGGCTCCCCAGTGTGATGAGTCAGGGTTCGCTCCGCGTCAACGCCGTGCGGGCTCCGGAAGCCGCCGTGTTCTTCCAGGACGATTGGAGGCTTCGAAAGAACCTCACCGTATCTCTTGGCGTCCGCTGGGATCCATTCATCTTTTTCTACGACGCTAATGATCGCATGGCCGTGTTCCGTCCCGGGCGCCAGTCGGAGATCTACCCGCTCGCGCCGAAAGGCTTGATCTTCGTCGGCGACAAAGACATGCCCCGCGGCGGCGTCTCGAACGATCTAAACAACTTCGCCCCGCGTTTGGGCCTATCCTGGAGCCCTCGGGCAAAGACTAGCGTCCGCGCCGCGTATGGGGTCTTCTTCGAATCGTCCGCTATTCATCAATTGAGCGCCTTCGCCAACACTCAGCCCTTCTCCACGCAGGTCCAGATCAACCAGCCATTCAGCTTTTCCGATCCCTATCGCGGGCAGATCAATCCATTCCCATACACGCAGCCCCGCACGGATGAGGAACGGCGCAAGTTCGTGTTCTTGCGTCCGGCCACCATCGGCGAAACTCTCGACCCGAATCTGGCGGACGGCTACATGCAGCAGTGGAATTTCAACATCCAACAGGAGACGCTGCATGGCATCGTCGTCACCGGCGCCTACGTTGGGTCGAAAGGGACAAAACTCCCGATGCAACGCGAGTTGAATCCGGCCATCTTCGGTCCGGGGGCGACTACCGGCAACGTCAACCAGCGGCGCGTCTATGCGCCGGATTACGGCTCCATCGCCGAATACGAGTCAAACGGATTCTCTACGTATCACTCGCTTCAGCTCACGCTCAACAAGCGCTTCTCCCGCGGCTATTCCATTTTGGCCAATTACACTTGGGCGAAATCCATCGACAACATATCGCTGGATACTACCGGCGCGGTGCAGAATACCTTTGATCTACGATCCGAAAAAGGCCTTTCCGATTTCGATGTGCGCAAGCGTTTCGTCTCCAGCTTTCTGTGGGAGTTGCCGTCGCCAAACAAAGGTATCGCCCGGTGGCTGGTGGGTGGCTGGCAGTTGAATGGGATCTTCCATATAAGCGCGGGTTCTCCATTCAACGTCGTGAGCGGACAGGACCGCGCCCTCGCCGGTGCGGGTACGCAAAGGCCAAACCTGATTGGAGACCCACGCCTCGATTCAAGCCGCTCGCGTAACGACCTGGTCAGCCGGTATTTCAACCCGGCTGCCTACGCACTGCCGGCCATTGGCTCGTTCGGCAACAGCGGAAGAAACCCAATGATTGGGCCTGGCAATTACAATCTGGACTCCTCGCTATTCAAGTCGATTCCCATCCGCGAGCACGTCAGGTTACAGTTCAGGGCGGAGTTCTTCAATACACTGAACAACCCGAACTTCTCGAACCCGGTGGCGAATATCGGAACGGGCACCGTGGGGACAATACTATCAGCGAGCGCGCCGAGGATACTGCAGTTCGCCCTACGCCTGACGTTCTGAGTCAGTGACGACCACGGACGTACGACGCTTGCTTAGGGCACAATGCAGCGGCGAGGCGAAAGCGGTACCGTTAGCGCTTTGGTGAACAGCAGTTCTACCGGCGAGCCGAGGATTTCGCCTTCTTGTTGGGAGCAGGCGCTCCGCCGTAGCTCTCAGCCGACATTGGGGCTCCGTTGCTTGCCATCTCAGCACCTAGAGGGTAGGCGTCGCCAAGCTGATTCAGCGCAAATTTCATTCCAGGTGGCACAAAATTCTGGAAGGTCGTTGTCAAGTCAGGCTGCCTGTTTCGGAATGACATCCCGCTCGATTACTGCGTTGTCGAGAGAGTCAAGGTCGAACCGATTCTGAATGTTGAGCCAATACTGCGCCGAAGTGCCGAAATAGCGGGCAAGACGCGCGGCCGTATCGGCGGAGATACCGCGTTTTCCATTCACGATCAGGCTGATGCGGTTTGACGGCACCCGAATTGCTTGTGCCAGGCCATTGATACTGATGCCTTCGTCCTTCAGGTCCTCAAGTAAGATAGACCCCGGGTGTATCGGCGAAAGTTTAGTGGTAATCCGTGATTTCGACATCGGTTGGTCCCTCGGCTTTCCATTTGAAACAGATTCTATACTGATCGTTGATCCTGATGCTGAACTCGCCTTTCCGAACCCCGATCAGGGCTTCCAGCCGGTTCCCGTGCAGCGCTCGCAGATCTTCCAGCGATGTTGCGGAGTCCAGCCTGATCAGTCTGGTTCGAACCTGCATCTCAATGTTCGCCAGTTCAGTGACGCGCTCGCCGCTCATCAACTTCTTTGCCCGCTTGTCAAGGAACGACTGAATCACTACCTTAATGGTACTACGTTAGAGGTGCTATCTTTAACGGTTTAGGGGCGCGGTAGCCTGGCAACCAGGCAAGCTGCAACACTGTTCACTTAGGACCCGTCAAGACCAGCCCCGTTGGAATCGGGGAATTCTTCCGAATCAGGTAAATCGGTTCGTCGACATACCGGTAGGCAGCAGCGATAATCATGCTAGAAACGTAAGTGAACAGTGTTGAGGCAAGTTGTCTTGCACGGCAGTTATCCAGTTAAAACGCGAATCAGCCTGTTGAGGCGAAAATCGAAAACGCATCTCAGTCGGCGCCGCCCACGGTATCCAAAAGCCCGCGCCCCCGCCGAAGCCTAACTGGCCTCCTGGATTCACTCACCGCCGACCCGAATGGAGCCGCCATTAATTTCACCAAGAAGGTGGCTGTCACTTTGCAAATTATCTGGCGTAGATCTTTGCACGCCATTTGGCGTAGGAGCGCCTTCCTCTCTGAGTGTCGGTGCCAAACGGGAGCAGCCATTGCGCAAACCTGTCTCCACGCACGACCGCAACGCAATACATTTTCGCAACGCTCAAACCCCAGCAAATCGAGTGCTGCCGGTTTGTTGCACAAACGAATCTTTCCGCAACGCCACCACACCGGCCATCGCGAGGCTATTTCCGAGTAGCCGACAACTCGCTCCCTATCTCGCCAACACTCTTCTAATCAAGCTGTTATCCGAAATTTCGCTCCGCTACCGACGATTGAGACGAGTTGACGAATTGGCCCTGCTCGCTGGATCGTTCCCCAATACCCGAATGGTCCTCAACCACCTCGGTACGCCGCTCGGCATCGGCGCTTACAGTGGCAAACGCAACGAAGTGTTCCCAAGATGGGCGGCCTCGATCAAGGCGCTCGCTGCACGCCAGAACGTTTCCATCAAGCTCGGTGGTTTTGGTATGTGCGCGCTCGGCTTCGGTTTCAACGAGCAGGCCGCACCTCCATCCTCTGAGGAGTTAGCGGCTAAAGTTCGTCCCTATGTCGAGACTTGCATTGAAGCATAGGAATATCTTCGTTTTGACATCTGTACCGATACGCGGTACGGTATGATGATGTTAAAGACGTTTCGCCACAAGGGACTGAAACGCCTGTTCGAGAAAGACGACCCGAGCGGCGTCCGGGCCGATCAGGCTCGGCGTATCCGTTCTGTGCTTGCGCACCTTGATGGGGCGCGGCACCCGGACGATCTTGCCCTACCGGGCTATAGACTTCACCCGTTGAAGGGCGAATTCAAAGGCCACTGGAGCGTGACTATTTCCGGTAACTGGCGGATCATCTTCCGCTTTGACGGGGACGATGCGCTTGATGTTGATCTCGTGGATTACCACTAACGAAGGAGGAAGAACATGCCCATGAAAAACCCGCCGCACCCCGGCTACTCGATCAAGGACGCTTGCCTTGATCCACTGGAATTGAGCGTCACCGAAGCCGCCAAGGTTTTAGGCGTTGCGCGGCACACACTTTCCCGCGTGTTGAACGGTCAGGCCGGGGTTTCCCCAGAAATGGCGATCCGGCTGGAGAAGGCCGGATGGTCGAACGCAGACCACTGGCTACGCTTGCAAACTGCGTTCGATCTTGCGCAAGCCCGCCAGCACGAGCGCGAAATCAAGGTGCAGCGCTACGAGCCACGGCCTGCGGCGTAAGCAAAGCCGCGCGGGCGGTGGGCGGAGTACGAGAGCGGTGCATCGAATACCGCTCGTCATGAAAATCCGGAAACAGCGTTCTGGTAATTGTTGGCGGTCTCTGGCTGAATAACGCGCGATTTGTAGAATGCTCACCATCGCAGCCAGTGCAAGACCTCTGTACGGATGGCCGACCATACGTTCCGCTCACGACAGTCCGAGTCGGTAGATCGCGTGGACTCGGCCCGTTCAGGGTAGGGCACGTTAGTCCAGAGTGAGATGCGTCTAAATTGAAAGTCGGAATTCTTCGATCTTACGGCCGATCACATCCTCCGGCGGTTGACGGTCGCCCTTGGCGCGCAGCATGAACTCAAGATCGTCGTCCGCCAGAACTAAAATGAGCTTCCCGTGTGCGAACCACTGCTCTCTGACCGTAACTTCGCAACCAGCCGAGTCGCCACCGTTACGTGAGACTATGAGGCCAAACAGCCCAGCACCTCGGGGTTTTAGATAGTTCGCAAGCTGGAGCACATCGTTCTTTTTGACCTTGTTGGAGTAGTTCTTCGCATCAACGATGACGTAATCAGCGCAATACTGCTCACGGATCGAACGCCAGAACCCGGAGTCCGCATAGTTCGGCAGGATAATATCTCGACGGTTCGCTCTCGTCTTGTCCGGGCGCTCGGATATCGGCTTGGTTAGCGGAGGACAGAACAGCAATTCGAGAATGTCCCCGACTGTCTTCTGGTAGACTGCAGCATCCTTTTTACCTTTGGCCGTCGACCTCAATTTCGCGATCAGCTCCTGTTCGATCGAAGGCCTATCCTCACGACACAACTGGGAGACCAGCATCATCTTGAAATAACTCGGGCCTAGTCCCTCGATTTGATCTGCGAACTCTCGGGCCATATATTTCAGGTCCCACAATTCAATCTCTTCTCTTTCCAACAATGTCAAATCCTGCTCCGCCATGGTTCCTGCGACCGCAAGCACTGGTTGGCATTTGCCATATAGACCTTGGTATTTCCGGAGTTGAGAAGCGATTCCCTTCAACCGTTCCGAGCGAACAGGTGCGGCCTTGCACTCTATCAGTAGCGGCTCGATTCCACCGGGTCGCACCCGGCTGGCGACGATGTCCGCACTGTGAACAGCGTCGCGGCCAATAAAGATGACCTCTCGCCTAACATTTCGGAAATTCGGATTTCGTGACAAGAGGTCAGCAAGAATCGATTCAAACTCAAGGCCGCGCAACTGGCCTCCTCCGCTCATGTTGCAGTTCGGGCACAGAATCGTGAGGTTGGCGTCGCTGGAGTCCCCGCCCAGCGGGATAGGGACAATGTGACAAACTTCAAGCGGAACTTCGTCGCCGCCTATTCCACAGATTGCGCAAGCGTTTTGATATATTTTCCGCAACCGGTCGCGGGCTGATGAAGCAATTTGTCTTCGGCGGGAGGTGTGGTCGGTCATTTGGCTCCATTTGCGCATTAAACCGACGATTATCCCACTACAGGGTGGTGGATGTGCCGTCACTAGGGTCGTTCTGCCAAGGGTGCTTCCCTCTGGTCGGATCACGCGTCACTCGGAAAGAGGCTGCTTTCCTTCCTCCAAGCGTACGCCAAACAGCGTGCAAAGTTTTACGCCAGATAATTTTGCAAAGTGACAAAGGTGGCCCGCAACGCGTACCGTTCGAACGCAGCACCAGGAAACCCGATCACACACCATCTGAACAAACCCCTGATCCAGCCAACCGTTTGAAACCCAGAGACTTGCCAAGGATCAACCCCACCGCTCCACACCCGATTCCGCGCCGCGCGAGTTAAGCTTAAACCAGAAATGAAACCTCCATCCAGACCATTCACCAACACGAAGCCACGAAGAAATGTGAGCATGCTCACTTTTCTCTTGACACCTCCCGCTTTCCAGGTTACTTTATGAGCATGCTCACATTGTACCCGGTATGAGAATCACCGCCAAAGCTAAGACCGAAACTCGCCAACGCATTCTGGACGCTGCCACAGGTCTGTTCAAAACCGAGGGCTGGCACAACGCGACAACCCGTGGCATCGCCGTTTCCGCGGGCATAGCCGTTGGCACACTTTTCAACTACTTCCCAACGAAGGAATCGATTGCCGTCGCCCTGATCTCCGAATCAGTAGAAGGCGCGAGCGATGAATTCCCCACCAGCCACAGTCAGGAAAATTCGCTCGAAGCCGATCTCTTCACGCTCATCTGGTCCGGACTCGCAAAACTCCGCGAGTATCGCAGCTTCCTTGCCCCGGCCGCCGAGACCATCTTCAGCCCGCTTGCCCGTGCCTCCGAGGCGCGCGCCGGAGATGCCATCCGCGTCGGCCACCTGGAAATTATGGAGAAGATTGTCACCGCTCACGGATTTCCGGGACCCCGGTCCGCCGTGGCCGTGCAACTTTATTGGACGCTCTATCTGGGCGTGTTTGCATTCTGGGCAGCCGACGAATCACCAGGCCAAGAGGACACGCTCGCTTTACTGGATCAATCGCTCAAACTTTTTGTTTCAACGTTAGGAATAGATCAAGGAAGGGGAACAAATGGACGTCAATAAACTACTAGCCGCGCTTCCCGAAAACGATTTTTCGCCAACGGAAAACTCCGATTGGGCGCAGGAGCGGCTTCGTGAAATCTTCGCCGACCTGGCGCCGCGCGCCGTGCCCGTCGGCTCCCTCCACAGGATGTGGACACTGTCGGAGCTTTCCGCCCAGATCGCCCTGGCATACCTCAGCTTGTGGGTCCGCCAGCGGTTTTCGGGCGAAGAAGCAGCCCAGCGTCAGGCGGTGGAAACAAACCTGCGGGTGGCTTTGAAACTGTTGCACCGTCTGGCATACTTGCGCGGCGCGATGACTAAGCTCGGCCAAGCCGCTTGCCACGTTCCCGGTTTGCTTCCCAAACAGGTGGCGGAAACTCTGGATCATCTACACTTCGACGCTCCGCCGATGCACTATCCGTTAATTCGTGAAGTTGTGCGCAACGAATTCGGCAAGAGCGCCGAAGAAATGTTCCTGGGGTTTGAGAAGGAGGCCTTCGCCGCTGCCTCGCTCGGCCAGGTCCATCGGGCCCGGTTGAAATCGGGGGAACCCGTTGCCGTCAAGATCCAGTATCCAGGCATTGCTCGAACCATTGATGCTGATTTTCGTAATATCTCAGCACTTCTTTTTCCCATGAAGCTCGGCAAAGATTGGGAATTCACGAATGCGCAGTTCAAGGAGATTCGCCGCATGCTCAATCAAGAGGTCGATTACGTTCAGGAAGCCGAATCGACCCGTCTTGCTCGCGATCTCTTCAAGCCGGAGGATGGTATTGTCGTGCCGCGGGTTTATCCCGAATACTCCGGCAAAAAGGTCATGACCACAGAGTACATTCAGGGCCTTCATCTGCGGGATTATCTAGCCACAAACCCGACGCAGGAGTCGCGCAATGCGTTCGGGACCAAGATCTATGTTGCCTGGCAGCGCATGTATTACGCCTTCATGCCGTATGTGGATCCTCATCCCGGCAACTATCTATTTCTTAGCGACGGGCGGCTTGGCCTCCTCGACTTCGGTTGCGTCTCGCACTACGGCCCCGATGAGCGTGAAATCATGAAGCTGGCCGAAAAGATGGCGTTTGAGGATCCGTCCCTCACTCCTGAAGTAATCAGACGCGTTTGCGCGGTGTCCGAGGGGGATCCCGCCTATCCGGATTATCTTCAAATGATGAATGAGTCACGCGATTGGACGATGGAGCCGACGAGCAAGCCAGGTCCATTCGACTTCGGAGACCAGGCTCACTTCCAGCGCGGAGTGGATTGGTTTGCGCGCACGGTCAGCAAGAAAACAACGCGTGCAAATCCGATGTACGTCTATTGGAATCGCAGCACCTTTGGCATCAAAGCGCTGCTCTTCAGACTCGGCGCCAAGGTAGATGTTCACGAAGTCATCCGCCAGGAACGAAACCGAAACCGTACGAATTAGCCCAGTTTCAGTCATCAACTTAATAGCTGAATTTGCCTTCAGTTTGCAGCAACGCTACCACTATGCCCGCACGATAGTGGCAGCCATTGTCAACCAATTTCAATAGACCGTGGCGCTTCAATTGAAGCGCGCGGCTAGAGTTGTGCCCGCGCCTCCCGGGGACTTGATCCTCGCGCGCCGGCGCATTCGTTGTCAGGGAAAGGAGCAAAATAAATGAGAGTCGAAACATTTGTCTTTTGGACAGCAGCGTTAGTTGGCGATTGGCGGGCAACGGCGCAAGACGTTGTCAGGCCGAATACCGCCTGTGTCGAATTCAACCAAAACATCGTGACAAAGCTGGACAGCGGACTGTTGGCTGAGTCCGAGGCCCTCCTTTCAGCGGCATTGACTGAAAAAGAAATCAACTTCGAGCCATCGTGTTTAGCAATAATACTTCACAACTTGGCTAACGTGCTAGCGCTATCAGGCCGGTTCGCTGAGGCGGAGGGGCTCGCCCAGCGATCGATTAAGCTTCTAGCCGCAGTTCATTCTCTTCAACACCCGGCACTCTTCCGCCCACTTCACCTCCTTTGGTCAACTCAGTTCCTACAGGGCGAGCGAAGCAAAGCGCGACAAACATTCCAAAAGATGAAAGCACTGCAACTCGCGAAGGCGCAAGATCGCGCAATGCTTCACGGCGCGGCCGCGTCGGAGACGCAAGCCGATGGCCGGTACGAAGAAGCGGAGCGGGAGTATCAGAAAGCACTCGCGGCCTCGGTAGAGGCCGGTGTGGCGAAACCGGCGGCTATGCAATTTTGCTGACCGGTCTAGGCACACAGCAATTATTCCAAAACCGATATCCGGAAGCCGGTGCTACCCTGGACCTTGCTCTTAGTGTCGCGGCTCCCGCGAAGGATGCGGTTCCAATGGATCTAATGCGAATTCTCAGCGCGCGGGCAGTTCTTTGGGCCCGCCAGGCGAAATGGCAAGCGGCGGCGCAAGACCTTAAGTCGGCGCTTTTAATTGCCGACCGCGATGCGCGATTGGATCCCGGTGAACTTAAGGCCTTGCTCGCCAATTTTGGATACGTCCTCCGCAAAGCGCATCGCGGCAAGGAGGCGGGTGCCATTGAATCTCGTGTTAAGTCCCTCAACACCGTTCCCTTGGCAAATACAATCGTAGACGTGAGGGAACTATTCAAGAAAGCCAATTCCGCGAAACGAACCCAATCGGCCCGTGCCTCTAAAAAGTGAGTTTCGGCGCCAACTGTCCAACCCGCGCAGGGGATCACTTCCCGGTCAAGAACCTCAAAATCGCCGCCATAACTCGATCCCCTTGATCGGTCTGGAATATGAACTGTGCGTGCGCTTTGCCGTCGACGGTCATCCATTGCTTGGGCTCCATAGCTTTCTCGTAGTAGGCGCGAATGCCTGGCAGGCGCAGCCCGGCGGAGTTCGCGTCGTCGCGAGCCACAATGAAAAGCTTCGGTCCGGGCAACTTCTCCGGCGGTACATCGGGCCGGGCCGCCAGCAGCACCAATCGATCAATTTCACCGGGCTTCAAGTCGACCGTTATTCGCGCCGCTGCGACTCCACCGAAGCTGCCTCCTACAAGGGACACCGTCCTTGCGCCAGCCTTGCGTAAGTGCCTTACGGCTGCTAGGAGCTTGTTGAAAAATGGGGACTGACGAAACTGACATCTTTT
The DNA here is from genome assembly GCA_025350695.1 of Acidobacteriota bacterium. Taxonomy (GTDB): domain Bacteria; phylum Acidobacteriota; class Terriglobia; order Bryobacterales; family Bryobacteraceae; genus JANXSF01. The sequence continues at coordinate 8,660 of JANXXI010000275.1, read as the reverse complement.
TTCGCCATCGCAAGCGATTGATTTTTCTAAAGGGTAACTTGCGAAAAAAGGCTGTCTGTTCCGTCGGTCCCCATTTTTCAACAAGCTCCTAGCGCTCCGTATTGGGGCCACGGTACCTGCTCGGATCAACGGGTGATCGTGTCGAGTACTTCGTAGCGGCCGCGATGCTGCTCAAGTTCAGCGTGACTGTTTACACTAAGGTGCATCACATGGGCCGGCTTACCGCCCTCGACTGTCGGCCACTTGGGAAGCCCAGCGCCGTTCGGGTCGCCCTTCTTGATGAAGTTCGCGAAGTATTCCTGCATGGTCTTCGAGACTTTGAAGTCGTCCGGTTCCCACGCGTAGACTTTGTTGCTCTCAAGGTTGCCCATCGCGTACTCGATCTCCGCCGAGTGAACGGCTCCTTTGGGCGGAGGCGGCGCGTCTCTGACCGGGCCGCTATTCCGGGTGACGCCGCCCGCCAAGTTGGCAGTTGCGCCGGCGAATTCGGGCGTCATCTTGGGACGCGCCCGTTCGTAGTAGTAGCGGAAGACGGGCTTACCACCCGTCTGGGCGGCCACGTCAGTCCACTTCCAGGTACCGAACGCGATGAAACGATCGCCGGCCAGAGAGCGCGCCACGTTTTCAACCTCGCTGTCGCCGGCGGGCGAGTAGACTTTGAGAACTTCGGCAGCACGGTTCGAATAGAGACGCTCGACAGCGGCCTTGTAATTAGCCAGCGTCGGCGGTTCGCGGCCGATAACACCACGAGCCCCCTGTTCTTCCGAATTCCACCCGGCCAAAAGCGGAACGTGGGCTTGCTTGCCGGCGACATAGATCGCCTTTGGAGACTCCGGAAAGAAATAGCCATCGACGCAAATGCCGAACCGCGGCGCCCCCGGCTTTGCGACCGCATCAAGCAGTTTCTGTGCGGGCACTTCGCGCAGCTCCTTCACGGAATGCAAGCCGAGTGATTCGGCGAACTTGGAGCCATTGGCTTCCGCGTCCTTCAACGTCGTGGAGATCGTTAATGTGGAACCGCTCTCACCGATGGCCCCTGCAATCAGGTCGCGCGAAAGCGGCGAGGCCATCTGCGCGCTCACCGAACTCGACCCGGCCGACTCACCTGCGATAGTAATCCTGCTCGGATCGCCACCGAACGCCGCAATGTTCGCCTTCACCCAATGCAGGGCCGCGCTTTGATCCATCAATGCGTAATTGCCGGACGCATGGTTCGACGATTCGGCCGTCAATTCGGGATGCGCCATAAATCCGAAGATGCCGAGGCGGTAGCTGATGGTGATGGCGACAATCCCTTTGCGCGCCATGCTTTCGCCATCGTAACGGGGCTCCGATCCGTCGCCGGCCTGAAAGCCGCCGCCGTAGTAGTAGACCAGGACAGGAAGACGCTCACCGGCGCGCTTGGCGGGGGTCCAGATGTTGAGGTAGAGGCAATCTTCGCTCATGCCATTCGAGCGGAAGTTCATGTCGCCGAACAGCGGGAGTTGCATACAGCGTGGACCGAACTGCTTGGCATCGCGGACACCGCCCCATTTAGCGGCGGGCGCGGGCGGGGCAAAGCGCAGGTTTCCGACCGGAGGTTGCGCGAAGGGAACGCCCCGAAAGATGCGGATTCCAGAGGATTCCGTTCCATCAAGAGCTCCGAGGGGAGTGGTGATCCGGGTTTGAGCGGAGGCGCACAGGGCGCAGGCGGCGAGGAGTGTGATTCGAGGGTTCATGGCCGCTTTCAAGTATGTCGCATGTGGGCCTGGGTGGGCAAATCTATTAATTAGGAACCACCTGGGAGCAATTCTCTTAACGCTGTATCGATTGCTCTCATGATGAAATCCATCTCTCCTACTCTTCAAAGAGCGCATCCAGTGGCCCTTTGAAGATAGTATTCAAAACGCACCCCACTGGCGGCTCTCACTTCTTGGAGCTTCTGAACACCGTCATGAAGATCGGCCTCGTCCACAATGTTGTAGCGGTCGAAAACGGATCGGGCCTTGTGCCCGGTGATGCTCATGATGACCCGTTCCGGCACTCTCGCCCTTGAGTAATTTCGCACAGCAGTTCTTCTCAGATCGTGAAAAGAACACCCGGCTGCTTCGTCCCAAGCGCCCTTCCCCTTAAACAGAGTCGCAAGAATTCATCTCCCGATTTTGCCGGCCGCCTCCATGCGACGCCGGTGGCCCAACCTCTCGCAAATAGGCCGTGAACGCCTCAATCTGCTTTGAGATGTGCCTCCGCTCCAGCCGCACGTATCCGATCCTCCGGCTCGCCGCCGGCTCAATAGTCAGCAACTTACACCCTTCCGCCGAGCGCCGCGCCATCTCCGGGACAATGCTTACGCCAAACCCCGCCCGGATCAATTCAACAATGCTGGCCAACTGATCCGCCTCAAACTGAGCCCCGAAGTGCGCCCGCGCCCGGTCGCACACTGCCAGCGATTCCTCACGCAGGCAATGCCCACCCTTCAGAATTAGCAAACGCTCCTTCGTCAGCCGCCGCAACTGTACCTTCCCGGTTAAGGCCAACTCATGCCCTACGGGTACCGCAAGGCACAGCGGCTCTCGGAACAGCTCGCTCATTACAAGCCCTAATTCTGTCACCGGCACGCTGAGCACTGCTAAATCCAATACCCCGTCCAGCACCTGTTGCAAAAGATCTTCCGTCGTCGATTCCCGAAGTTGTAACTCCACTTCCGGGTACCTCTCAACAAATCCACGCAAAACGGGAGCCAGGAAATACGGCAGTATCGTCGGAATCACACCCACCCGTAGAGCGCCCCGAACGCCTTCGCGCGCCGCCTCAAGGAACTGGGGTAGCGCCGCCGCCTCCTCAATCAAGGCACGCGCTCGCGGTAGCAGCATCGCGCCCGGCTCAGTAAGTTCTATCCTGCGGCTGAAACGCTCAAATAGATCCGCGCCCAGCGCCTTCTCCAACTTGTTGATCTGTTCAGAAAGCGAGGGTTGCGCCATCCCAAGTTCTGCGGCAGCACGAGTAAAACTACCCGTGCGCGCCACCGCGCAGAAACACTCCAGTTGGCGCAAATCGAAGCTTCGGCCCTTAGGAATAAAATCTTTTTTAACCATAGGAACATCCTATTACAATCATAGCGGCAATCGTATTGTTCTATTCGCGGCGCGCCGGTACCCTTAAAAAGGGATCGGAGCCTCCCGGCACGCCCTTGTAATGCTTCAAGCGCCACCCGAGCCCAGTTCGACAAAGGAGAAGTCAATGAAGAATCATCTGAAGTCACTGCTCACCGTTTTCACGGTTGCGGCAATACCTTTAGTGTTAACCCATATGGTCAGTGCCCAACAGCCGATGCCAAACCAGTTCTGGTGGCCTGAGAAACTCGACTTGTCGCCACTTCGGCAAAACTCCACTGAGTCCAATCCTTTGGGCAAAGATTTCAATTACGCCAAGGCGTTCGCCAGCCTCGATCTGAAGGCCGTCAAGCAGGACATCCGAAAAGTGCTCACGACCTCTCAGGATTGGTGGCCGGCTGATTACGGAAACTACGGTCCATTCTTTATCCGGATGGCTTGGCACAGTGCAGGCACCTACCGGGTATTCGATGGGCGCGGCGGCTCCGATGGCGGGCAGCAGCGATTTGACCCGCTCAACAGCTGGCCGGACAACGCCAATCTCGACAAGGCGCGGCGGCTCGTCTGGCCTGTCAAGCAGAAGTATGGTCAAAAACTGTCATGGGGCGATCTGATGGTCTTAACCGGAAACGTCTCGATGGAATCGATGGGATTCAAAACCTTCGGATTCGCCGGTGGGCGCGCCGATGACTGGGAGCCCGAACTCGTGTACTGGGGCCCTGAAAAGAAGTTCCTTGCCGACGAGCGCTACAGCGGCGACCGAAAACTCCAAAAGCCGCTGGCTGCCGTCCAAATGGGTCTGATCTATGTGAATCCCGAGGGTCCTAACGGCAATCCTGATCCGTTGGCGGCAGCCAAGGACATACGCGAAACCTTCGGCCGCATGGCCATGAACGATGAGGAAACTCTCGCGCTCATCGCCGGTGGACACAGCTTCGGGAAGGCGCATGGCGCTCATAATCCGAACAGTTGCGTCGGACCCGAACCCGCCGCGGCAAGCGTCGAAAAGCAAGGACTTGGCTGGGAGAACAAGTGCGGCAGCGGCAATGGTGTCGATACGGTTACCAGTGGCTTAGAAGGCGCTTGGACTTCCACTCCCGCAAAGTACAGCACGCAGTACCTGGACAACTTATTCGCCTTTGAATGGGTACAGACCAAGAGCCCCGCCGGAGCAGTACAGTGGATTCCCGCGAACGGGGAAGCAGCAAACCTGGTTCCCGACGCGCATGACCCATCAAAGAAGCATGCGCCCATAATGTTCACAACCGATCTGGCTCTGAAGATGGACCCAAGCTACCGCGTCATTGCCGAGCGTTTCCGAAAGAATCCGGATGAATTCGGCCTCGCCTTCGCCAAAGCTTGGTTCAAGTTGACTCACCGGGACATGGGCCCCCAGGCTCGCTATATCGGTTCCGAGGTTCCGCGCGAAGCGTTAATCTGGCAGGATCCGCTTCCCAAGGTCGATTACAAATTGGTCGAGGCGAAGGACATCGCAGCCCTCAAGTCCAAGATCCTCGCGTCGGGCTTGACCGTACCCGAACTGGTCCGGACCGCCTGGGCATCAGCGTCTACTTTCCGCGGCACAGACAAGCGCGGTGGTGCGAATGGGGCGCGCATTCGCCTTGCGCCACAGAAAGATTGGGAAGCCAACAATCCGGGCGAACTCGCAAAAGTCTTGCGGAATCTAGAAGGCATCCAGCAAGAATTCAACCACGCAAATTCGGGCGGAAAGAAGATTTCGCTCGCCGACCTTATCGTTTTGGGTAGCAGCGCCGCCATCGAACAAGCCGCGAAGAACGCCGGGCAGAAAGTGCAAGTACCCTTCAACCCAGGGCGTGCGGATGCAAGGCAAGACCAGACCGATGTGGCGTCTTTCGCCGTTTTGGAGCCCACTGCCGATGGTTTCCGTAACTACTACCACAACGGTCAGAGCATCTCGCCGACGGAAATGTTGGTCGATCGGGCCAAGTTGTTAACGCTAACCGTTCCTGAAATGTCCGTTCTGATAGGCGGGATGCGGGCCCTAAACGCCAATGCCGGACAATCCGCCCACGGCGTATTCACCGATAGGGCCGGGACCTTGAGCAACGACTTCTTCGTGAACCTGCTCGACATGTCGACAAAGTGGAGTAAATCTTCGACGGAGGGCGTCTACGAAGGCGCCGATCGCAAAACAGGCAAGATAAAGTGGACAGCAACCCCTGTTGACCTGGCCTTCGGGTCAAATTCCGAATTGCGAACCGTGGCAGAGGTCTACGCGTCAGCCGATGGAAACGAGAAGTTCGTCCAGGACTTCGTGAAGGCCTGGACGAAGGTCATGAACCTCGATCGCTTCGACCTTCGCTAAGAGTTTGTTGAAAGAACGGCGACGCTAAAAACGCCGCCGTTCGAGTTTCGTCGAGAATTCTTCCCGTTGCCCCTGGAAGCTAGAATGAACTAACAGCGTCAAGTTGTGTGTTCCTCATGCCGGGCCATGTACGATATCATCGACCAGTAGGCTGTGGAGCCAGAAGTTTCCTCCAGCTCTGTGCCGGTCTTCTCAATCGAGCGTTGCGGGTGAACTTTATCGGTTTATCCCAAACCTGCCGGGGGCACGAAAAAAGCAAATTGCAGCATCGGGGACGGATGTCCCCACCAATAAGGAGCAGAATATGTCAACCGAATCGAAATGCCCGGTAATGGGTGGCGCTCGCCGCCATACCGTGGCTGGAGCCCCGACGAATGCCGTCTGGTGGCCCAATCAGCTGAACCTCAAGATCCTTCACCAACAGTCCCCTCTGTCCGATCCAATGGACAATGAGTTCAATTATTCCAAAGAATTCAAGAGCCTCGACTTGGATGCACTCACCAAGGACCTGCATGCCTTGATGACAGCGTCGCAGGATTGGTGGCCGGCCGACTATGGTCACTATGGGGGCCTTTTTATTCGTATGGCGTGGCACAGCGCCGGTACGTACCGCATCGGCGATGGCCGCGGCGGGGCAGGCTCCGGCGCACAACGTTTTGCGCCCCTCAACAGCTGGCCGGACAATGTCAGCCTCGACAAGGCGCGCCGGTTGCTCTGGCCGATCAAGCAGAAATATGGCCGGAAGATTTCCTGGGCCGACCTAATGGTTCTCGCCGGCAACGTCGCGTTGGACTCGATGGGATTCAAGACCCTCGGTTTTGGTGGCGGGCGCGAGGACATCTGGGAGCCCGAAGACGACATTTATTGGGGACCCGAGGCCGAGTGGCTCGGCGATCAGCGATACACGGGTGACCGAGTACTTGCGAATCCTCTGGGTGCGGTCCAGATGGGTCTGATCTACGTGAATCCGCAAGGGCCCAACGGCACGCCGGACCCGGTTGCCTCGGCACGCGACATCCGCGAAACCTTCGCGCGCATGGCAATGAACGACGAAGAAACCGTTGCCCTGGTTGCCGGCGGGCACACCTTCGGCAAGACCCATGGCGCTGCCGATCCGGCCAAATATGTCGGCCGCGAACCGGAGGGCGCCGGTATCGAGGAGCAAGGCCTGGGCTGGAAAAACACCTTCGGCAGCGGCAAAGGCGTGCACACCATCACCAGCGGCCTGGAAGGCGCTTGGACCACCAACCCTGTCCGATGGGACAACGACTACTTCGACATCCTGTTCCAGTATGAGTGGGAACTGAGCAAGAGCCCCGCGGGTGCGCACCAGTGGAAACCCAAAGGCGGCGCAGGCGCGGGCACCGTGCCGGATGCCCATGATCCGGCCAAGCGGCATGCGCCGATGATGTCCACAGCGGATCTTGCGCTGAGGATGGACCCGGCCTACGAGAAGATCTCGCATCGATTCCACAAGAACCCTCAAGAGTTCGCCGATGCGTTCGCGCGGGCCTGGTACAAGCTGACCCATCGCGACATGGGGCCCCTGTCGCGTTATCTGGGGCCGCTCGTCCCCAAGGAAGCGCTGCTTTGGCAGGACCCGGTACCGGTGGTGGATCACGCGCTGATCGGCGAGCAGGCTGTTACCGACCTGAAAGCCAAGATCATCGCCTCAGGACTTTCCGTCTCCCAACTCGTCACCACGGCCTGGGCGTCGGCGGCGACTTTTCGCGGCAGTGACAAGCGCGGCGGCGCCAATGGGGCGCGCATTCGACTCGCGCCGCAGAAGGATTGGGAGGTCAACCAGCCGGCGGAACTTTCGAAGGTGTTGAATGCGTTGGCAGCAATCCAGAAAACATTCAACGGCTCGCAATCGGGCGGGAAGAAAGTGTCACTCGCAGACCTGATCGTGCTGGGCGGCTGCGCCGCCGTCGAGCAGGCTGCCAGGAAGGCCGGCGTCGAGGTGAAGGTACCCTTCTCACCGGGGCGCACGGACGCATCACAAGAGCAGACCGATGTGCACTCCTTCGCTGTGCTGGAGCCGATCGCAGACGGGTTTCGCAACTACGTGCGCCAGGCACTGGAAGGATCGGCGGCTGAATTGCTGTTGGACCGTGCGAACCTGTTGACGCTGACCGCGCCCGAGATGACGGTGCTGGTGGGCGGTCTGCGCGCTCTGAATGCCAACGTCGGCAAGTCTGCGCACGGAGTCTTCACCAAGCGGCCCGAAACTCTGAGCAATGACTTCTTCGTCAATCTGCTCGACATGCGCACGAAGTGGCAGAAATCCGCCACCTCAGAAGGCGTGCTGGAGGGGCGCGATCGGACGACGGGCGAACTCAAGTGGACTGGTACCGTCGTGGATCTGGTCTTCGGATCGAACTCGCAGCTGCGGGCGCTGGCGGAAGTCTACGCAAGCAGTGATGCGCAGAAGACGTTCGTGACTGACTTCGTGACGGCGTGGAACAAGGTGATGAACCTGGATCGCTACGACCTCGCCTGAACGACACCGACCGCTGCCGCCGTGCAAACGCGGCAGCAGCGGTCGTTTTTTTCCAAACTTCGGCAGGTCGAGCCTCAGCGCATCGTCGGCATCACAAACGCGGCCTCGCCCTCCGGCGGCGCGGGCCAGCGCTGCGTCACGGCCTTCATGCGCGTGTAGTAGCGCACGCCTTCCATGCCGTAGATGTGATGATCACCAAACAGCGAGGAGCGCCAGCCGCCGAAGCTGTAGAAGGCCATCGGCACGGGAATGGCGACGTTCACGCCCACCATGCCGACCTCGATCTCATTGGCGAACTTGCGCGCCACTTCGCCGCTGCGCGTGAAGATGCTTGTGCCGTTGGCGAACGAATGCTTGTTGATCAGATCCACCGCAGCCTGCAGCGTCGGCACTCGCACCACGCACAGCACGGGGCCGAAGATTTCTTCCTTGTAAATGCGCATGTCCGGTTTGACCTTGTCGAACAAACAGGCGCCCATGAAGAACCCTTTCAACTTGGCGAGTTCCGCGGCATTGCGGCCGTCCACCGCCAGCACCGCGCCTTCCTGCACGCCGATGTCGACATAGCCCTTGACCTTGTCGCGATGCTGCGCGGTGATCAGCGGACCCATTTCGGTCTCGGGCGCGTCGGGCGCGCCCATGCGCAGGGTCTTGAGCCGCGTGGAGATGCGGCCGATCAGCACGTCGGCAAGCTGCTCGCCCACCGCCACCGCGACCG
>JANXXI010000269.1 GCA_025350695.1 Acidobacteriota bacterium | reverse complement strand
CCCAATCAACACTCTGATTGTCAACATCATATTACTCCTATTCCAAAGCTTTGGTTTGTTTAAACCGACTAACCCGGCAGAGACGATAGCTGCACCCCTGCTTCACGCAAGGTTAACCGAACATTAACGATGCCCTAAATTATAACCTAAATGAAATAATCCAGTGCTCCACTAATCGCCCCGGTGGTTCGACACGAACTCCTCATCTATCGGCCTTCTCCCCTGAAAACCTTCGCTCGTCCCATGCCAATTTTCAATCCGTAACTCACCAAGTCGCCAACACATATAGACTTCCCTCCCCCGGTACAAAGTCGGAAAATCCAATAGTCCAGTATCCAAATCCTTGATCAGCACTCCCATATCCTGCAACTTCTCCAGCTTCCCCGCCAGTATCTTCGCCGCCCGGTTCCTCGCTTCCCTTTGCCCCAATACTTTAGCCGGATCCACCCGGCTCCCACCCATCATTTGCACTCGCTCGGCATGCGCTTCGATTTCTTTTTCACAACACTGGTATTCCTGCTTCATATACAAGCAGTCGCGGATCAGTTGCTCTACGGATGGCAACAGGTTTTCCGCTTGATGGAGGGTAAAATAACGAGGCACAGGAGAGTAATTATACCCGGGTTCGCCTCAATTGAAGCCACAATCTTTGGACGAAAAATATCCACTCAAATAGCACGCGGAGGGCTAGTCACAATGATCGCTTGGCTGCCTTCCGTACTAATCCCCTGGTAGGAATGTGGTGACGAAGAATCGAAAAAAGCGCTATCCCCAGCGGCTAGCTCCAATTGTTCAACAGCCATCTGCAGTCGAACTACGCCGCGAATTACGTACATCAATTCGCTTCCATCATGCGCGTGCGCCACCGGAAGTCCAACCTCGCGAAATGGAAAATCGGCGATATATGCCGAAAGGCTTTTGCTCTGTGCCCCAAACCCAAGGCACTCGAAAAAGTAGAAAGGCTCCGGCTTCCCATTCGGCTCCGGAAGACGCACTCTCGATCCTGCCCGATCCACGGCCACCTGCTTCCCTCCAGTAGACCCGAAGAAATACTCAACCCCAACATCAAACACCATCGCGATGCGCGCCAGGGTCCCTAACGTCGGAATCATCTTCCCATTCTCAAGCTGAGAGAGCATCGAAGCCGAAAGGCCCGTATGGCTCCCCAAGTCAGCCAAACCTATTTTCTTCTTCAACCGCAGCTGCCTGATTTTCGCCCCGATTTCGTAAGACGACAGGATCCGCCGGATCGTTTGGTCGCTATTTTCTTCTGCGCTTAATCCTAAGTCCATATTGTAAGTGTAACTGAATCGAGTTTCATTCACACGAATTTTTTGCTTTACTTACACTCCAGACGAGTGGATCATCTTAGTATATGGACCCAGATAGTTCTCAATACACTCAGATGGCCGACGAACAGTTGACAGGTTTAGCAAGAACTGGTGATCAGTTAGCCTTCTCTGAACTCATTGCCCGAACCGCTCCCAACTCCCTTAAGCTCGCCTACTCGATCCTCAAAGATCGTGAGGAAGCCGAAGATCAAGTTCAAAACGCATCCTTCAATGCTTGGCGCCACGTAGCAAATTTCCATCAGGAAGCACGCTTCTCAACATGGTTCACCAGAATCGTCGTGAATCAATGTCTAATGCGCTTAAGAAAAGTCCGCCGCACTCCAGTAGTCTCAATAGAAGCCTCTTTCCCAGGGGAAGACAAACCGTTACTGGAGGCAATCGATTTAACCGCCAACGCCGAGAACGCCCTGGGACGCAAGGAACTAAAGGCTGTTCTCGCCAAAGAAATCGACCGTATTCCACCGCTGTTCCGAAGTGTCCTGCTGATGCGCGATGTGGAAGGTCTGCCAATACCTGAAGTAGCCCAGGCGCTGGGTATCTCTGTCCCCGCCGTAAAATCCAGGTTGCTACGCGCCAGAGGCGAACTGCGCGAACGCTTGAAGAAGCACTGTGGAATTCGTGGCGTTGCAACGTTAACTTCGGAAGATCAACTCAATCATTGTTAACAACTGCCCCAAAAAGCTTGACTCGAAATGGAGGGAGTGAGAAACTCTAACCGACCGCACTCCATTTCTAGCAGAGAGGGCAAGCAATGAAAACATTAGCGATATTAGCTTTGACCACAAGTTTAGCGGCATCAGCCGCATCCAATTTGACCATGGGCAAAGCAGACATGAAGTCAGCAGGCCAATTGGCATTCAGCCCTGCGGGCATCCTATTCGTCGGCGATCCCAAAGGCGGTTCCATCTACGCTTTGGATACTGACGATGCCGAGGCCATGCCAGGCGCCGATATCGACATCAAAGGGGCCAATGAAAAAATGGCCGCCCTACTTGGAACAACTGCCGATCAAATCCTGATCAACGACGTCGCGGTTAATCCCGTTTCCCACAAAGTCTACTTCTCGGTTTCCCGTGGTAAGGGTCAGGATGCAACCCCCCTGCTGCTCAAACTCGACGCCTCCGGCAAGTTCCAGGAAATAGCCCTCGATAAGGTTAAGCATTCCAAAGCAGATATACCGAATGTCCCTTCCGCCGAAGGCCGTCAAGGCGCGACAAAGCGCATGGAAGCTATTACCGACCTCGCTTTCGTCGACGGCAAAGTCTGGGTAGCAGGATTGTCAAACGAGGAGTTTGCCTCCACCCTTCGCTCCATTCCGTTCCCATTCACAAGCGACATCAAGGCAACCAACGTGGAGATTTTCCACGGGGCTCATGGTCGCTTTGAAACCAATTCGCCCGTACGCACTTTCGTTTCCTACAAAATCGCGGGTAAGCCGCATCTTCTGGCCGCCTACACCTGCACACCACTTGTGAAGTTCCCCATCGACGGCTTACAACCAGGGCAAAAAGTTATGGGCACAACAATTGCTGAATTGGGCGCGGGCAACCGTCCCATGGACATGATCGTCTACACCAAGGGCGGCGCTGACTACATACTGATGAACAATTCCAGCCGTGGCGTGATGAAGCTGGCCACAGCCAAGATCGATTCCTACCCCGGCATCACCGCCAAAACCGACATCACCGGTGTCCCTTATGAAACGCTGGGCCAATTCAAAGGTGTTGAGCAATTGGATCTCTACGACAAGACCCGCGCCATCATGCTCGTTCGTGGCGAAGGCGGCTCGCTAGACCTCAAGACAATCGCCCTCCCGTGAAGCCGTTAATTCTAGCTATTGCAACCGCAGCCCTGCTCCATGCCAGTGAAATCCGCATGGAGCAGGTCGGCGGCAAGGACATCTTCAGACTCACAAAAGTCTCCGGCAACGGAGACTTTTCCGTATTTGTGGTTCAGCCACATAACCCCGAACTCGACGCTCAGCCAATGTTAGGCTCAACCGAACGCCATTTAACAGATCTTGTCTTCGTCCCAAGATTCCCTCTGACCCCAGGAATACAACTCCGCGCCGTGTGGAAGCCGGTTTCTGGTAAGCCGATCACGGCCCTGTTCAGCCTTCCTAAAGCCTCTATTGCTCCGTCAACATCCGTCCAGCAAATCTTCCCAACAAGTAACCGCTTACCGGAAAATCAACTGAAGCTATACATCCACTTTTCCGCGCCGATGAGCAAAGGAGATATCTACAAACATCTCCGTCTGCTAAACGCAAAGGGTGAGGAAGTGAAACTGGCTTTCCTTGAATTGGACGAAGAGTTATGGGATCGCGAAGGCCGCCGCATCACTCTACTCTTTGACCCGGGCCGTATCAAGCGCGGCGTTCTGCCACTTTCGGAAATTGGCCCCGCCCTCATCCCCGGCGACAGCTACAAATTGGTGATTGACGCCGCATGGCAAGACGCCCAGGGCAGGCCTTTAACCGGCAGCTTTGAAAAGCGCTTCACCGTAGTTCCAGCTGACCGTACTTCGCCAGATGTATCCGCCTGGAAGTTGACCGCCTCCAAGTCCGGCGTGACTCTCGACTTCAACGAACCCTTGGATCAAGCATTGCTGGATCGAATGATTCTGCTACGAGACGCAAGCGACCGCGAAATTCCTGGAGCTGTCAAAATCGACCGAGAGGAAACTCGCTGGCATTTCACCCCAAGTTCACAATTCCTCGCCGGCGATTACCGAATCGAAGTAGATACCGCTCTAGAGGATTTAGCCGGAAACAAAATTGGCAAGCTGTTCGATGTAGACGTGTTCGATAAAATCGACACAACCTTACGCACGCCAAAAATCACCCTCCCCTTTAACATCAAGTAAGGCCGACCCATGGTCGACTCAAAGTCGCGCTGTCCTGGTTAAGGAAAACCTCCCAGTCACCGAGTCTCAAGCAGCGCCAGCAACGCCCAAGCGGAAGTAGATATTCGCTGCGCATAACTCTGTGCACCGGCCGGTCGCGTAGTCTCCGGCCATCCACCATCCACCTGTTGCGACTCGATCAAGTAAGCCCGCCCGCGCCCGATAGCCCGTCCATCCCCGCGCCCGCCAGCCAACGCCAACAACGAAATTGCCGTGTCAAAGACCTCCGAAGGAGACTTAGCATACGGCCCAAACCCACCATCGCTACCCTGCCCTTTCAAAACAACAGGCAGCCACTGCCGATGCCCCGCCAAAACCAACACAGCGGCATCCAGGGTCGATTCCGGTTTCCGCCGCGCCAAGTACCCATCCGCCCTGTCAATCGCCACCTTGAATTTCGCCGCGCTCGCCTTCAGGAGCGTTTCCCGTGCCTGGTAAGTAGCCAAACTCACGCCATAGGTTGCAGGAGATCCAAGGTTCGATTCCGCCTCAACCGGCCACGACCCATCGGCGGCTTGGAACGACAACAAAGTTTGGGCAGCCTCAACCAAAGAGGACGGCTCTGCAGATTCCCTCAGTGCAGCCGCAAACTGAATTCGGGCCAACCTGACGTTATTCACCCCAGCGTCCCCATGATTGTTCTCCCATTCCCCAGGCTTCTGCAACCAATCTGTGGTATCCGCCAGCACGTGTTTCGCCACTATATAACCCCTGCGCTGGGCCACAAACAGAGCCCTAGCCCCATCGCCATTGTTGTGGCAGGAAAAGCAGCCATTCGCCATGCGCCACTCTGGCACCTCTTTGGCAAGAAATTGAATCGCGTTCTCCTCTGGAGTCGCCCCCCTAAGTAATAAGCCGCCGAAAAGAAATAAGAAGGCCCGAAGCACCGTAGTCTCCAGAATAACCGCTCTTGGCGAAAAGCGGTCACAAGTAATTCGTGAGTAATCCAACCCATGGTTAACGCTGGCCTTATGCCTCATTCAAGAACGCACCCACCCCTCGAAATTAGGAGGCCTCCAGTCATACTTGAATCAGGAATAAACAATGTCCAAACAACAGGAACCCAAAACCAAACCGGTCGCCAAGATCGACCATCTTTTAGAAGTAGCCATGGAAGCCCAATATTTCCGCGGATCCGCCGGTAACCAGCCCATGGTCCTAATCCCCAATCATCCCTCGCGAAAAACGCCCAGCCCGTTGAACACCGGCAACTACGATTTTGTCTCATGGCTCACATGGCGTTGCTACAAAAGGCACGGCTTCATCGCCACTAGCGCGCTCATCAACGCGCTACTAAGATTTCTCACAGGCATGACTCTTTACGATGAATCCATCCCTGTGTGGAACGTGGAAACACAGACCACAATTTCTTCGGTGCCTGTCACGTCGAAAATTACGGGCGTCCCAATCAGCATCACAAGCCCCAAATCGCATGCCCCGCCTTCACCTATCACACCAATCTCTGGTGCCGGGGTTGCCGCATGAAATGCGGACGAACTAGCACAGTTGTGAACACAATTCACAGCCCGTCGAGCGAAAACGCTCAAATTTACGGCCAACCAGGCGACCGTACGCCACGTGCAATATTCGTGTCCATGGTCACCTATTGCAAATGTATTCTGCTTTGCCTCGTCTCACTTGGAGTAGCCGTCAATGGCCAATCCGTTGGAGATTTCGCGGGCGAATGAAATTGCCGGCATGACGGCAAGACCATAATGAAGAGCTCAATCACCAAAGGCTCTCCAATGAAATTGTCATTATTAGCGGTGCCTTTTCACATCGGTGAATCCGGGGAAATCGACAAAGTGGAGGGGGAAATCGACATCGAAGAAGTCCTCGTCGAATACAAATTGGAAAAGGGGAAATTGAAATTCAAGACCAGAACTGAAAGTGGCTCTTTCACGGAATACGAGATAAAACTTGGGGAAAAAGCCCAGGCCTTCCTTACTATTGTCGGCGCTCCGGATTTTGTAAAACCGTTACGGCTGTTCCGCACTTAATCCAATCGCGCGCTGCTTAGCTTTGATTTGGTACCGATTGCCCCGAATGTGCATTTCGTATTTCGCGATCCAGGCCCGCTGCGTGACAATCTCCAGTTGGGTCTTTTTCTGAACAGCGGAGGCTTCTTTCAGCCATTGCCGAGGTCCCTTCGGCGTCTCCATGGGCTCGGTCAACTGCTTTTCGTTTTCCTCTTCCAAGCGAAGAGATTGATTAGCCCAAGGCGCCCGCTTCATTCTGATAATTTTTATCCGGCTCTCGGCAAGCGACTTCTGCAGTTGATCGAAGGCGGCTTGAGCACGTTGTGTCTCCGCTTCTTGCTTGGCTAGTTCCGGCTCAAGCGTAGCAAGCAGTTGCTGAGTGTCCCGGAGTTTTTGGCCGTTCAATTCAATGTGGGACAAGTGCGTCTTGATTTCGGAACCCCACAACTCGATCTGTCGTGCTGGAGGCCCTTGTCCAATAACTTTCGTAACGCTCACACTCTGCGCGGCAACAAATTCTCTAATTTGCGCAATATCTTTCAACCCCCACGGCCAAGCCCCAGCATAGCCAAGGGCGCGAGTGGATGTGACCGCAGTTTTCATATCCGCCGATATACGCCCAAGGGCTGAATCCGTCACGTTGAATTCCCCAACATAAACCGGAAGCTCCCCTTCCGGTTTGGTTGGCGGCAGGTAGTCGCGATAGTGATGGAACGTCAGGAAATCCACGGCGCCGGAATGCTCGCGTTGAAAATAGATCATCGCTTCATAATCAGCGTGCCCAATCGAAACTAAAGAGGTAGGGTACTTCGTCTTTATCCGACGGGACGCCGCCACCAGAAATGGGAATAGCTGCTCTTCGGTAACCCAACCCTCACCCAACGCCACCTCAGGTTCGTTCATCACAATCCACCCAACCGTTGCAGCCGACGCCGAGCCTGCCGCAATAATCGGATCAAGAACCCGTTCAAAGAAAATCTTCTGTTCGATGACGTCTTCAATCAGACGGGCATGCCCGAACAATTTGGCGCCGTCCGAGAATTCCGCGGGCTTCATCCACAGATGATCCAGCAAAACCCAGACAACCGCCATCTGGTTTTGTTCTGCAATAGCTAGTCCGGCCTTAAAATCTGCGAGGAAAGAAGCGGCCAGGCCGATGATCCGGCCGTCGGTATCAAAGCGGATCGCCCCACCGCCATCAGCCAACAGAAACCAAACGACACCCTTAACCCCGGCGTCATGCAGTTCGGCGAAGCGCCGGCCAACTTCTTCGCGTCGTGAAGAAACGCCCTTGTCTTCCCATGCCGCAGGCCCGCCGAAGTCGCGACGATAGTCCAACCAAGCTAAATTCAGAATCGCCGAGGGATTGCCGGATTTCAGATCTACAAGCGGGGTCACAGACCGAACCCCGCACCCGGCAAGCAGCACTAAGACTCCTACCAGCAGCTTCACTTTTTCGGAGCTTCGAAGCAGTAGAAAGTTCCCCTTGTCCGCAAATAAATCCGGTTGTCGACAATCGCCGGCGTAGCGAAGACGTCGTCTTCCATGTCGTTGGTTGCCAGGATCTCCCAATCCTTCCCGGCCTTGACCACCGTCACCTTTCCTTGTTGGCTAAGCAGCATCACTTTTCCGGCGCCTCCAAGTGGCGAAGCGTAGTAGGTATCCAGCGCTCCCGTAAGCCGAGCCTGCTTGAAGATCTCGCCAGTCTTCGGATCAAGCGAGGTCAGCACTCCTCCGTCTTTGATTAAGTACATAACGCCTTGATAGATCAGTGGCGAGGGAGAGTTTGGCAGGAATTTCTGCATCCGCCACACCACATTCGTTGACGTAACGTCGCCTTTACCTCCATGCCGAATCGCCACGAGCGCATTCCGCGCCGATTTGCGAGCGCGATAGAAACTCCAATCCTTCTCTGTCAAATGTCCCTTGCCGTTGAGGTCCATCAAATAGAAGCCTTTTTGCATCTTAGGATCAATTTCCGCCTCGGTGATTTTGCCGTCTTTGTCGGCATCCCACGTGGCCAGAGCCTCCTCCCAAGTTGGAGCCTCCGTGGGCGTCTCTGCATCACCCCCGCCTTCCCAGCCATGGGCATAAATCATATCGCCATCAATCACGGGCAAAGATTTCGGTTGCCAGGAAAACCCACGAGCAAACCAAAGTTTCTCACCCGTTGCCGCCAGATAGGAAGTTACTTGATAGGCCCCCGGCACAATCAATTCAGTCGCCCCCGATTTCGGAGTGTACAACGCCGGAGTGACGTAGCTTCGCGTAACTTCCGGCCGATCCACCTTCCATCGCACCTTGCCCGTTACCTTATCCACGGCGATCATGAAAGACCCGAAGTCTTGATCGCAAACCAGAATGACCAGATCCTTGTAAAGAATCGGAGACGAACCATGCCCGTTCACGTTGTTGAACGGGCCCAGCGGCATTCTCCATCGCTCGTGCCCAGTCTTAGAATAGGACAATAATCCGTAATCCCCGAAAAATACAAAAACGTTTTCGCCATCCGTTACAGGGCTCGGTGATGCCGGCGAATTGGTGGGCTGATACCGCTCAAGTCTCGGTCGTGGCGCTTCCTTCTTCCAAAGCATTTTGCCCGTTCCACGGTCGAGCGCAAACGTAAACAAATGGCCGCCTTCATCCACCACTTTTTCCCGTCCCGCGTCTGCCCGGGCGCCACCCTCGGACCCGGTCAGAAAAATCAGGTTGCCGGCAATCACGGGTGAGGAGTGTCCCGCCGGAATGGCGCTTTTCCAAACCACGTTTTTGGATGGCCCGAATTCATTTGGCAGCTGTGTTGCGTCGCTCACGCCGCTGCCATTGACCCCGCGAAACTGCGGCCACTCAGCAGCGCCTAAGCTTGCCATCGAAAGCCAGATTAAGAAAAGCATCTTCCACATCATATAATGGACCATGCTCCTTCGACCGATAATAACGGCTCTAATTTTCGCCTCACTCGCCGCTGCCCAACAAAACGATTGGGACGACCCATTCCCGCCGCACCGCATTGCCGACAACCTTTACTACGTCGGCTCAAAAGGACTGTCCAGTTACTTGATCACTACCTCGAAAGGGCACATTTTAATCAACTCGAGTTTCGACCGCACGGTGCCCCTGATCAGGGCCAGCGTGGAAAAGCTAGGCTTCAAATTCAGCGACATCAAGATTCTGCTGACAAGCCATGCCCACGATGATCATGTGGCCGGGAACGCCCTGGTGAAGGAACTGACCGGCGCCAAAATCTATGTGATGCGAGGCGACCAGGACGTTGTAGCTTCGGGTGGCAACGGTATGTACCTATACAAATCGAAGTGGAAGCCCGTGAAGGTTGACCGAGTCCTTGAAGACGGCGAAGAAGTTCAGTTAGGCGAGGCGACACTGAAAGCCCGTCTAACGCCCGGTCACACACGCGGCTGCACCACCTGGACCATGGAAGCTTCCGACAAAGGCCGCAAGTTGGCCGTTGTGATAATTGGCAGCCCCAATGTAAATCCCGGCTACCAGTTGGTCAAGAACAAAGAATACCCCGGCATCGCATCCGATTACGAGCGGGCTTTCATGGTTTGGAAATCGCTGCCATGCGACATCTACCTGGGGGCCCACGGAAACTATTACGGAATGGAAGAAAAGTTCAAACTGCTGGGCAAGAGTGAAGTGAATCCGTTCATCGATCCCAAGGGCTACAAAGAGTATATTCGGGATCGAGAACAAAACTTCGAACGAATCCGCACCGAACAGGCTAGCCCCCGATGACAATCGAGGGATCAGTGCGGATACTTCGCCAAATGTTGCCGTAGTAGATCTTTACCGTAATCATTCCCATTCGGAGTCCGGATCACAGTATGAATATGCTCGTGATCCGGCAATTGCGGATTGGAGGAGAGATGCCGCAACCCGACTGGCCGCTGATGGTCAAATTCGATTAAGACGACAGGGCTGTGGATTCGGAAGTAGTAGACACTCTTATCCTCAGACCCGCCGATCCAAGCGAAGTATGTATCGTTGAAATGCTTTTCCACTTCGGACATTTTCACTTTTGCGTGGCCATCGTCCATGTTGCCAACCCAAAGGTTCGCCAGCGCCAATAGCTTCTTCTTCTGCTCCGGCTTCATTGCATTTCCGCGAAGTCCTTCGTACGGCAACTTCAAGTTATCTTTGAAGGCTTCGCCCTGTGCATTGTTCGCCGGTTTGTCCTTCGTAAGAGTCGCCGTCTTCTGTTGATCGGCGTTCAGCGAACGATAAAGCTCAAGACCCTGTCGCTGCTCATCTTGCAAGATAGCCGTCCCCTTGAACTTGCCGCTGGTCGCAATTACCGGCTCGGAACCGAAGAACCCTGGAGACATCACAACCTGGTCGCCCAAGACAAAGTAATTGATGATCAAATGATGTCCGTCAATCTGCCATCCCCATGGCTTATCGGCGGAGGGCTCGCCCATGATTGTGATCCAGTAGCGCCATTCCCCATAGCGGACGAAATCGTTGTCATTCAGTTCGCCAAGCGTGTAGTTTAGCCGCATGATGTCGCGCGACATTTGCAAGCCTTTGGCGCTAAGCGCTGCTTTCATCATGCCGAAAGCTTTCTCTCGCTGCCCTTCATTCATATCTATGAAACCAACACCCTGCCGCACGTAGAAATCCTGGTTCATCCACTTGCGCCACTCCATGTCATCCACCGGAAAAACTGTTTTCTTCCGCTGGTCCGCACTAAGGGCTTGTAAAAACTCCTGAGCCGCTTTACGAACGGGTCCGGTGGAAACGCCCGTGGACTTGATCGCAAACAGCCCGGGCACGACATTGCCGTCGGTTGTGACGCCGCGAAACTCTTCCGCCAAACCAGTCTTTTCCGCATCGAGAGAACGCTTGGCGAACGCCTCTTGCTGGCTTTGCCCACCGGCTTGTTGCGAATAAGACTTGGTGACGACGAACGTAAAGCCCAAAGCAAAGGTGAACGCGGAGACAAAGTAAATTCGTTTCATGGGGATTTGCATATCGTAGCACTCATGGCACATGGCGTGAAACCGCCGCACAGACGAAAACCCGGAAGTTGTTGATTCACAGTTGTGGCCACCGCCGTGCAATGTCCTTGGCTATGACAAAACTTTTATCGATGCTTTTCGCCGTCACGTCCATCTCCGCCGAAACCATCAGCGGCGTTACGGTGAACTCCATGGATGGTCAGCCGGTCGGTGGTGTTGACCTGTTGTTGATGCCTAATACTTCACTCCGGAACGGCGCGGTCGGAACGCGTTCCGACACTAACGTGCATTTCATGTTTCAAGGCGTCAGCCGGGAGGAATACCGACTCAAGGTCCGACGGCGCGGGTTTTTGGATACCGAGTATGGAGCCAATGGGCTAGACGAACGCGGCAAGCCCATTGCGGTTCAGAATAGTGAAACTCTCCGAGTAGAACTGGCGCCGGCCGCCTTGATCACGGGAACAATTCGCGACCTCGACGGAGAGCCTGTTGAAGGAGCTTACGTGGTAGTTATCAAAGTCGCCGAAGGCGTAGAAGAGTTAGATAGCACCACAACTACGACCAAGGCCGTTTCCGCTTTTCAAGAGTTGGACCCGGAAAATATACAACCGCCGCAAATACAGAGGGCCAGTGGCGAGCACCCTATCAGTCGACCGGCAAGTTGCAACGGGCTGAAATTGAGGCTAAAACTTATTTTCCCGGCGTAAGGTCGGCAGATCAGGCTAGCACCTTTGAACTCACCGCCGGAGGGCAAATCACCGGTATCAACATCACCTTGCAACGTCGTGCGTCCCTGACCGTGCAAGGTGCGCTGCCTTCTGGATCGGAGAGCAAGGAGATCGTGGTAATCCTTCGAGACATGGCCGGGCGATCATCGCACACATTTCCTTTGAAAGGAAAGGGATTTATATTCACCGGCTTGGAGCCGGGATCCTACCAATTGATTGTCGAGGAAAAGGAGAACAACCTGGCCGCCTGCACGCCGCTGGATATACGAAACGAAGACGTCAACAATATTGAATTGCAATTGGTCGCCCGGGATAACATCGAGCAAATTCGAAGAAGCTGTCCTGGATGGCCTCCCACCTCAGAGAGTTTTTTGCGGCTTTTGATGGCCACGCGGTCCTAGTTCGATCGCCTCAACATTCGAGATCTTCGCGGCCTCAATCGTGAATCGCAGCAGCGTACGCATTGCGTGCCATCCTTTGTGCCCGCACGCCCCTGGGTTCATGTGCAGCATGCCATCCAGTTGTTGATCGCGCATCACGCGCAAAATGTGTGAATGGCCGGCGATGAAAAGCTTGGGACGAATCTTCGCCAGTTTCTGTTTGACGCCACGCTCGTATCCGCCTGGGTAGCCGCCGATGTGGATCATGTAGACGGGCAAACCTTCGCATTCCCACTCGATTTCCCAGGGCAGTTCGGCGCGGATTTCGGCGCCATCAATGTTGCCGTAAACTCCACGAACGGGCTTGAACTTCTTGAGTGCGTCGAGCAGTTCCACATCGCCGAAATCGCCGGCGTGCCAAATCTCGTCGCACTCCTTGAAGTAGGTGAAAATCGCTTCGTCCAGAAAGCCGTGGCTATCGGACATCAGGCCAATCCGCATCGGGGGCTTACTTACTAACCACTAGAATCGTGAACGAGCCCGGCTTGACGGAACTACGGACGCGTCCGCCTGGTTGCGCCGGAGGCACTTCCACCATCTCCGCCGCTGGAAGGAAGATCTTTTTCGTCTTAGGATCGAAGGCCATCGTCTTGGCGCTA
>JANXXI010000255.1 GCA_025350695.1 Acidobacteriota bacterium | reverse complement strand
CCGGCCGCTTCCGCAGTTCGGCATCTCGGGTGGGGAGTGGATCTTGGCCATCACCATGGCGTTTCTTGGAACGGGTTTTCTTTACGGCAGCCGTATTGACCGCGATTGGGGGCGAGGGTTCCGCATGCGTGGCCTGGAAATGCTGGGAGAACCGTTCGACTATTCGCTATCGGGCGTGAAGCAAACATCCACGGTTTCTCCGAAGATCGTGATTGAAAAATTCCGCGGCAATGCGCGCATCACGGGAACCGATAGCAATGAAGTGAAGGTGACCGGCAGCAAGCGCGTACGGGCATTTGATCGCGCCGAGGCGGACCGCAATCATCAGTCCACTCCGTTCGAGATAGTGGAACAAGGTGGTGTGATCATTATCCGCATGAACCACGACCGGATTACGAACTCTTCGCAAGTTAGCGCCGATATTGAAGTCATGGCTCCGAAGGGCGCTTCAATTGACGCCCATGGGCGGCGTGGCGATTTCGACATTAACGACATTGGCGGGGGTGTGGAGATCACCTCCGACAATGCCGGTGTCCGGATGAACAATATCGGAGGCGCCGTGCGGATAGACCTAAAGAACAGCGATGTGGTGAAGGTTACTAACGCAAAGAATAGCGTTGAGGTAAAAAGCGCTCGAGGACAGGAACTGGAATTTGAAAATATTGAAGGCGCCCTTTCGGTGAACGGGAATTTTCATGGTGACATGCAGTTTCGCGCCGTCAAAAAGGTGTTTCGGTTTGAAAGCCCCCGGACGTCGTTTCGCATTGAAAATATTCCCGGCATCGTCCGCATCAATTCGGGCAACATTACCGGTTCCAATTTGATGGGCCCGATTGTACTGAATACGAATTCGAAAGACGTGGAGTTTAGCGATTTCACCAACTCTCTCGATGTGACCGTGGACAAAGGTGACTTGGAGATCCGTCCGGGGCGGGTACCGGTGGGTAAGATCGCGGCTAACACAAAGGGTGGACGGGTAGAGATTGCCCTGCCAGCCGTGGCTAAGTTCGATCTGACGGCCACTACGGATAAAGGCGAAGTGGAGAACGAATGGGGCGTGCCGCTAGAGATGGAACGGAGCGGGCGCAAGATGAAGCTGACTGGAACGACAGGACAGGGCGCGAGTATCACGGCGCATACCAATCGTGGAAATGTGGTGATTCGGAAGGGCGAGCTAGCAGGAACTCCGGCTGTGCCGCCTGCGGCTCCAACGGCTCCGAAGCCGCCCGTTGCTCCGGTCAAAGAGACGCAACTCTAACCCGTTTTTCTCACGAGCTTCGTGGCAACTACCAAACCGGCTGCCAGCCGCGACCAGAAGGGTGTTCCTATTCGCGCGAGATCCCCCGATTGTCATCGGGGGATTGCGCGGCGTCCCGACAGCGGACACTACTTAGCAATTGTTGCTGTTAGCGCCAGGTTCCCCCCCAGCAGCCGAGATCCCGCGGGCGAACTGACAAGCGTCGCGCTCACCTCGACGGAGAGGACGTCCCCCTTTGTAACGGGCACTGTTTTGAACCGAGTAGTAATCACGTTGGTAGCCTGCGGTGTGATGGTGCATCCAAGCTCAGTACCAGCGCGATCATAGACCGCCATCACTGCCCCGCTATCGGCCCCATTGTCCAGCCGTGCGCTACGGAAACCCAGCTGCAAATTACCAGTTTCGCTGGCGGTCACCGTAAACCAAACCGTCTTTGAGTCTGCCGAACGAGTGCAAGAGTGTACTGGATCCGCTAACTGCTCGGTTGCGCTGGAGGTATCCTGCACAAGTACTCCGGGGACAGAAGGCATGGCGAACGGAGAATCGCTGGAATCATTTCCCGCAGCGCGGATTGCCGCATCCTGCGTGATGGTCACACTCTTATCTTGCAGCGTTGCGATCGTGATCCGTGGCGACGTTGTAAGGTTGGTGCTGGCGGGAATGCTGAACTTCCCTTTGCCTGCTCCTCCTGCCGGGGAAACCACCGGGAGCCCTACGGTGATCGCCGACCAGGAGCATCCATCAGCCGTATCAACGTCAAAGGAGACCGGAGCGCCAACAGCGCTCACCCTAACCGGATCGGTGGCAATGTTGTATTGGCACGATTCCGGGCCGCCTGGCAGAGTTGTCTTCCAAACTCCACGCCCGTGCGTAAACGCGAACAGCTTAGTTTCGCCCGCGCTTCGATCCAGCACCAAAACCTCGGTCACCGCATTGGCGAACGGATTGTCGTCCCTGGCCCAACTGTTCCCGCCGTCGGTGCTGACAAACACTCCGATATCGGTACCAACATATAGATTCAATGGATTCCGCGGATCGACTATGAGCGAGAAGACCGGAATATCGGGGAGGGCGGTTTCCCCTTTGCCGTCGGAGTCGGCCCAAGTAGCCCCACCGTCCATGGATTTATAAACGTGACTCTCCGAAGCTAGTGATTTGAATTGGCTATAGGTGGCGTAAACAACGTCGGGATTCAAAGGGTCGAAAGTGAGGCGCGAAACGTAGCCGGTGCGGGGCAAGCTGCTCTCCCATACAGACGATTTGTCGGTGGATAGAGCGCTTGAATGGCGAAAGATGCGGCCTGACGATGTTCCGAAAACCATACGGTCGGAATCGGACGGGGCGACAGCGATCGCGCTGATGCTTCCACTGGAGTTTCCTATACTGTTCGATGCCTCGCTCCAATTGGATGCGCCGTCGTTTGAGCGCCACAAAGTGCGGCCTCCCAAGTAGAGGCGCTTCGATTCGCCTGGGTCCAGCATGAAGGGCGTGATAAACAGAAAATTGCCGGTGGATTCGGTGATGCCGCGAGTGGCGGTGCTAGTGGTGTTGCCACCATCCAAACTCTTTCGCAGCGACAGGCCCGTGGTTTCCATATACAGAATGTTCGGATCTTTCGAATCGATTCCGAAAAAGCCACCGTCTCCGCCGAAAACCGTCAGCCAGCGGGAGGCGCCTAGCGCATCGAGGCCGATCAACGTGCCGTTGTCCTGCGTGCCGCCTACGTAGGAGGCTGCGCCCGGATAGACTGCGCCGTGATAGAACATCGTCGTTGTGTATCCACCGTTCAGGCTCGTCCATTTTACATCGGAAGGGTAAGGGGAACAGGCCGCCCGATCTCCGGTGGACAGGCCGGCCAGCGGATTCTTCGTCACAAAAACGCCCCCGTCGGTTGCTGCGTAAAGGTTCTGATTCCTGCTTCCGTCATAGTTTGGAGCAAAGGCCAGCACATGGACATCGGCATGCGCGTTGCCCAGTGAAGTCACTTCCCAAAATGAAGCGATGCCCCAATTGGCGCCGCCATCGTCACTGCGAAAAATGTCCACGCCGGCAGCCCATACTACGTCCGGATTCAGAGGATCCACAGCCAGAGCATTGTCGTATTCGCCCTGATTGGAGAATGTTTTGACACCACCGGTGCAGACGTCCGCGAACGCGCCGCGCGGATTGGTGAGCAGCACGCGATTCAGGCGCGAAGCCGTTTTGCTGTCAGTTCGTGCTTCCCACGTGTTAAGGTCGCCGCTGTTTACAGAGCGGAACACAGCCAACAATCCGTACAAGTTGTCACCCGTCTCTTGAGAGGATGCCAAGGCGTAGATTACGTTTTGATCGGAAGGCGCAAGCGCGAGCGATGCGCGATCCATGTTCGGCGCCGTCAATACGGTATCCCAAACGCCCGCTCCCGCCGCGTCGGTATTGCGGAATATAGCCGAAGTGGCGGCCGCGCCGCGCGATAGGCAGGAAGCGAACAAGTAATCGGTCTTCTGGTCTGAGCGGATTACCAGGTCCTGGCAACCAAGGTTCGGAGAAGAACGGTTCAAGGGGCGTGTCCAAGTTTCGCCTCCATCGAAGCTACGCCACACCCCACCGTAAGTTGCGGCATAGATGCGATTCGAATCGACGGGACTTACCACAAGCTTGTTCACATAGTAGAAGGATGTGGTCTTCGTTCCAGCCAACAGATTCCAGGTGGTTCCACCGTCGGTTGTTTTGTAGATCCCGGCGCCGCGGATTGAATCCCCGCGGGTGGACCCCGTGTACCATTCGCCGCTACCTGCATAAAGCGTGTCAGGATCTTTCGGGTCCATGGCGAGCGTGGAGATCCCAATGCTCGGCAAAAGATCGCTTAGAGGCTTCCAGGATTCGCCCCCATCGATTGTCTTCCAAATACCACCGCCAGTGGCTCCGGCGTACATCGTGTTCGGGTCGTCGGGCCGGATGACTAACGATCTGGTTCGTCCGCCGACATTGCCTGGCCCCAATTGCTTCCAAGCGCCTATGGCTGATCCCCTGTCAATGGACTTTTCTGTCGGGGCGACCAAACGCCCTTTTGCGATCGAATAACGGGGCATTCGTTCCGCGTGCTTCTTGCCTTCAACGTATCGTTCCACGGGCATTTCCTCTCCCGGGGCGACGCGCTTCAACTTGTAGAACTCCGCCGCTTGGCGGTACCCGTCTTCATTTTCTTCGCGGTCCGCTTCGATCCCGCGCCCTCGCTCCGTGTGTTCGCTGGCCCCGATGCGTATGACTATCGGCGGCGGGTCCGGGCTAGGCGTTGGACGCAAGGCCTGATGCTGAAGTGTTGTGCACGAGCACATCGCGAGGCTGCCTAGTATTCCGATCACTACTTGCCATGCGCTAACGGTTCTTGACGAAGATCTGCTCACGATAAAAGGCCTCTCCCATATATCTTCCCATTCGCGCAATTACTTTAGGATCGGTAAGTGGTGATAGCGCCCACAATACAAATTAGCTCCATGAGGCACGCTTGCGCATCATAATCAATATTAACCATGCGAATATTACTGTACAGCGGTAAGGGTGGAGTCGGAAAGACCAGCGTTGCCGCGGCCACCGGCGTAAGGCTTTCTGAACTAGGTTATAAGACGCTGGTGATGAGCGTCGACCCGGCCCACAGTCTGGGTGACTCCTTTGATCTGGAAGGCGCCCTCTTCCATGGAGCCACCGCCGATCCAAAGCCGATTCAGCAAAATTTATGGATTCAGGAAGTGAACATCCAACGCGAGATGAAGCGGCACTGGAATGAAATTTCCGGCTACATCACCTCTGTGTTGCGCACCACGGGAATTGGCGATGTGGAAGCAGAAGAGATGGCGATATTTCCAGGCATGGAAGAACTAAGCGCCATGATGTACGTGAACCAATACCGCCGTGAAAAGCAGTTCGATGTGATTGTGCTTGATTGCGCGCCGACGGCAGAATCACTGCGGTTTGTCAGCTTGCCCACCACGCTCGATTGGTACATCAAGCATGTGTTCACCCTAGAGCGGCGGGTGATGAAAGCCGTGCGGCCGATCTTCAACGCGATGGGTCCGATTGAGGCTCCACCCGATAGTTACTTTGGCAACATAGCCGACCTTTTTCAAAAGATTCAGGGGATGGATGCTGTTTTGCAAGACCCGCAGACCACCAGTGTCCGGCTGGTTACGAATCCGGAAAAGATGGTGCTGCGCGAGACACAGCGCGCTTTTGTGTACTTCTGCCTGCATGGCTTGACCGTCGATCAGGTAATTGTGAACCGTATTCTGCCAGAGGAGATTACCGACCCGTTCTTTGCGAGCCGGCGGGAGGCGCAACGGAGTATCCTGGCCGAAATTGAAGCATTCTTCGCGCCGGTGCCGGTCACCACCGTTCCGCTATTCAACCAAGAAGTTATGGGGATTGCAGGTTTGCAATCGCTATCGGACGGTCTGTACAAGAAGACCGACGACCCATCGCTCATCACGCGAACGGAACGAGCTTATTCGTTTACCGCGAAAGACGGCCACTACGAAGTGCGGCTACGAATGCCGTTTGTGGAGAAGGCGGAAATTGGCTTATTCAAGAAATCGGATGAACTTGTGATTGAAGTCGGCACGCTGCGAAGGCACGTCGGATTGCCCACGACTATGGCTTCGATGACGCCGGTGAAAGCGCGATTGGAGCAAGATGTGCTAGTGGTAGAGATGAGGAGTGCGACATGAGCGACATGAACGCGAATACTGGAACAGGTAATTGCAACAACCAGAGAGCCACTGATTGCCTATGCGGTGGGAGGGGCCCAATAGCATCGCATATGATGCAATCGATGATGCCGCGGCAAGCGGGAGAACATTTCCGCAACGCGGGCGTAGAGTTTTTAAAGGGATTTCGGGAACTGCTGGACCTGCAGATTGAAGCCCTATCGCCGAAAGAAACTAAAGGCACCAAACTGAACGTGGAGTAAATGGACCAGCTTGGCGCTTACCGATCACCTATTCGATTGTTGAGGCGCTGCGAACCATGCGGCTCCGCCTTTGCGTTTGGGCTGGAGTGGCTTTACGTAAGCGATCGGACGCCCAAGCCGGAACCGGGCCGAATTTCTGGTTGAGTAAAGCAGTAAGTAAGAAGCGTTGCGACGTCATCCAGTTCCAGCAGTAGATCCGCGCGACGCTCGGCGACCATCGCAAGCTCTACATTCAAAGTTTGCTTAACGCGCTTGCCACCCGTCAGCCGTTCCAACAGCTTTGGGCGATCCCGCTGGAACAAGTCTTTCAGGACCGTATCGTATCGCAGCCTTTCACGCGCAGGTTTCACCGTGGATTTTGACGCCATCTAGGATATAGTGGCCGCGCCGAGGGAAAACACTCAAAATGATTCGTGATTGTGATAGAACAAAGGTTATGCTTTCACGCCGTTCGTTCCTTGGCGCCGCCGCTGCCGCGCCTCTTTTTGCTCAAACTGGGAAGCGCCCAAACGTCCTGTTCATTGCCGCTGACGACATGAACAACGCGCTCGGCTGCTATGGCCACCCCATCGTTAAGACGCCAAACGTCGACAAACTGGCTGCCCGCGGCACTCGTTTTGATCGAGCCTACTGCCAATTTCCGCTGTGCGGTCCTTCGCGCGCTTCACTGCTCACCGGCATGCGTCCCGATACAACCAAGGTTCTGGAAAACAATGTTGACTTCCGTGACCATCACCCCGATGCTGTCACGCTTCCACAACTGTTCAAGAACAACGGCTGGTTCTCGGCGCGTGAAGGCAAGATGTATCACATGAACGTGCCGAACGAAGTCGGCTTGCCTAAGTATCAGGATGAAAAGTCTTGGAATCATTCAGGCTCCCCTCAGGGGCTTGAACTGAAGACTGAGGGACAAGGCCGCAAACTGAACTCGCCGGGCGTCACTTACGGTATGCAGTGGATTTCCACCGCAACCGCCAGCGGCCAGGCCGACGATAATGCCGCCGAACACGCGCTAACGCTGCTTGAACAGCATCGCAACGAACCGTTCTTCCTTGGCCTCGGCTTCATCCGCCCGCACCTGCCATTCGTCGCCCCGTCGAAGTTTTACGACATGTATTCGCTCGACTCTATCCCTTTGCCGCAAAATCCAGCCAACGATTTGGACGACATCCCTGAAGCATCGAAGAAAATCCGCCCGCAGTTGTGGAACAACATGAAAATGGATCCGCCGCGTATCAAGGAAGCCTTGCGCGGCTACTACGCTTCGACATCGTTCATGGACAGCGAACTGGGCCGCGTGATGGATGGGCTGGAGCGCCTCGGCCTGGTCGATAACACCATCGTCGTCTTCTGGGGCGATCACGGCTGGCACTTAGGCGAACACACGCGCTGGCAGAAAATGTCGATCATGGAGGAGTCGGCGCGGGTGCCGTTGATCATCTCGACGCTTGGCCAAAAGAAAGCCCAGAGCACGAAATCGCTAGTTGAGTTCGTCGACGTCTACCCAACGCTCACCGAATTGTGTGGCCTCACGCCGCCACCCGTGCTGGAAGGGCAAAGCCTCGTGCCGCTGCTTAAGAACCCGTCGCGCAAGTGGAAGAAGGCCGCGTTCACCCAGGTGAAGTACGAAGATATCACCGGCCGTTCCGTTCGCACGGATCGTTACCGCTACAATCGTTGGGAAGGCGCAGGGGGCGGGGAAGAGTTATACGATCACGATAAAGACCCACGCGAGTTCACGAACCTCGCCAAAATTGCGAATCCTCCGAAAGCGCTGGAACAGCACCGCCATATTTTGGACGCCGGGTGGAGAGCCGCGAAGGCCTGATCATCAAGAATAACTTGACATTGAGGGTTTAATTTAATCGTCTGACAGGAATTGAAATTCGCCGAAGCTCATTTTTTATCTGCCGCATGAAAAAGGCATCGAACTTATCCGCGTCCTGCATGGCTCCCAAGACATCGACAGTCTTTCGCCGCGGGGGAAACTAAACCTTCTGTCCATTCTTCGCGCGGTGCGAGTACAAGGGGCGGAATTTGAGCCACCTCCCACCGCGCCGGCCGTCAAGCAGCACCCTGCCGCTGCGCGCCGTATGCTTTGAATGGATGGCCGGCGGCTACATTCGCTGGGCAAGCGTTACGGAACGTCGCCATATTCTCAACGCCGGTTGGAAGGCTCCCCAGGCCTGATCCTCAAGAATAATTGGCCACGCATTCAAGACTCTGATATATCATGCCTTATGGAGCCCAAGTTCACTCAAGGCGCTGAAGAGGGCCAAGCTGGTGATCACGCCGCGCGTCTGCGCGACTTGATTGAACACGCCCTAGCGTTGCCCCCCGCCGAGCGCGCCGCCTACCTCGACTCCACCTGCGGCAGCGATGCCAGCATGCGCATCGAAGTAGAGGAGTTGTTAGGTAAAATCTCCGACCCAAAATCTGCGACAGCCGTGGCTGTTGGCGCCCTGCTCCGCATTCTGAAACCAGAACAACGCGATCCCTTCAAGCCCGGCAGCCTCATCTCGCATTATGAAATTACCGAGAAAATCGGCGAAGGCGGCATGGGAGCTGTCTACAAAGCTGTCGATATAAAACTCGGCCGGTCAGTAGCCATCAAGGTCATCTCCGGCGAAATTGCCTCCACCGAAGACAAGCGGCGCTTCGCTCGCGAAGCCAAAGCCGCCTCGGCCTTGAACCATCCCAACATTGTCACTATCTACGAATACAACACCGATAGCGGCATTGATTTCATCGCAATGGAATTCGTCGAAGGCGAACCGTTCGACCGCGTTTTGGCGGCCCGTAATTCGGGCGAAGACGTTCCGCTGGACCGGCTGCTTGGTTACGCCGGTCAGGTGGCCTCGGCATTGTCCAAAGCACATGCGGCCCGCGTCGTGCATCGAGACTTAAAGCCCGGCAACATCATCATCACTCCCGAAGGAGCCGCGAAGGTTCTCGATTTCGGTTTGGCTAAACAGGAAACTCTTGCTAGCGGCAACCCTGACGCTCAAGAAACCGAATTAGTGCTTACCCAGTTGGGCTCAATTCTTGGAACTCCTTCTTATCTTTCGCCCGAAGCGGCGATGGGTGAAACGCCCGACTGGCGCACCGACATTTTCTCCTTCGGCGTGATACTTTACGAGATCGTTGCTGGAACGCGTCCCTTCAAGGGCGCGAATGCATCGGCCACCATGCGGCAGATCATTCAAAAGCAGCCTCCGCCAATCAACAACCCAGCCGTGGCCCCCGAAGTCATTGTCTTGATCGAAAAGTGTTTAAAGAAAGATCGCGACGAACGGCTGCAATCGCTCGACGAAGCCGCCGGCATCCTTCGCGGCAACACGCAATCGAACACCGCGATTTCCATGGCTCTCCCCGCGCAATCGTCAATTTCCCGGCGAAAATGGGCGATTACCTCGGCATTATCCGTAGCCGCCGTTGGCTCCC
Source organism: Acidobacteriota bacterium (assembly GCA_025350695.1). Taxonomy (GTDB): domain Bacteria; phylum Acidobacteriota; class Terriglobia; order Bryobacterales; family Bryobacteraceae; genus JANXSF01. The sequence continues at coordinate 1,899 of JANXXI010000255.1, read as the reverse complement.
TATTCCTTCCCTCGGTGCGCAACCCGATTCGGAGTATGCTATCTTCCGCATCGGAAACAGCATTCCCCCGCACGGCCGACGACCTCACCACCGAAGGCCGCCAGTATCTCAAGTATCACTACCGGAAAGGATATATCGACAAGGCCATCGATTCATTTCAGCGCGCCCTGGCCCGCGACCCCGAATATGCCCCCGCTTACGCTGGTGTCGCCTCTTCTTTGTGGCGCAGGTTCACACAGGATGCTGACCGTGCCGGTCTTGAGAAAGCGCAATTTAACGCTAACAGAGCAGTGGAATTGAACCCGCAACTCGCAGCCGCGCACCTAGCTCTTGGTTGGGTAGATCTTGAACTTGGCATGATTGATCCCGCCTCTACACAATTCCAATTCGCCGCCACAGCCGACCCATTAAATACGGAAGCAGTCCGTGGCGTTGGGGCTGTGTATCGCCGGCAACGGCTTTTCGACAAATCGCAGACGGCTTACAACAAGGCCATACAATTACGTCCCGATGATTGGGAGAACCACAACTACATAGGCAACCTCTTCTATCAAACAGCCCGGTACAAAGAAGCGGAAGCGGCTTTTCGAAAAGTCACGGAATTAGCGCCTGATTATCCAACAGGCTACAAAAACCTTGGGGCCATATTCCATATGCAGGGAAAATATGGCGAGGCAGCCGCCCAATGGCAGAAGTGTCTGGAACTTAACCCGACCGCCGGCGTGTATGGCAACCTTGGAACTACTTATTTCGCCCAAGGCCTCTATCAGGAATCTGTCCGGGCAATGGAACAGGCCATCCAACTAGGCGCCAATGGCTCTTTGTTTTGGGGCAATCTCGCGGATGCTTATCGTTGGACTCCCGGCAACATCCAAAAGTCGAAAGATGCCTATCTGCAGGCCACTCAACTGATCCGGGCCGATCTGAAGAAATCTCCAAACGATGGGGATCTCCACACTCGCCTTGCCATGTACCTTGCCAAACGAGGCGACACGGCCGAATCGCTCAATGAGCTCCAGTTTGCCGAAAAGCTACAGCGCAAGACCCCCAATATGCTTTATCGCATGCTGGTCGCCTACGAAGTATTGGGCCGCCGGGAAGATGCCCTTCGATCCCTGGCGGCCGCTATCGCCGCGTCCTACTCGCTCGAGGAAATACGTATTGATCCTGAGCTGGCTACGCTAAGAAAAGATCCTCGATACCACCAAACAGTGGTGAAGTCTTCAACAGCCTCGAAACAATAGGATTACTTCTTAATAGGCGATTCCGTAACGTCAAGCTCCGGATCCCTGGTGAAGTCGTGTTCGTTGTTTGAATCTCCGTTTACGTTCATCCGCACAAGTAGGCTGAATTCAAAAAACCCCTTCGCCGAGATGCTTTGAGGAGGCACAACCAGTTCCCCGTTTTGCACAGTAGGATTGCTGATCAGCGCCGCGTGGGGACGGCCATTTTTCGCAAAAGGCGTCGAATGCTGCTTAGGATTGTTTCGGCCCTGCCTTTCGCGCGCGAAAAGCAGCACCAGTACGTAGGTATTTTGCGACGCAATGCTATGACCATCTGCCGGTCTAACACTGAAATGGATAATGTCTCCAACTTTCGCCGGGATGGGGTTGTTGTTGATCCCGCTCCGGTCCGAATGCCACACGCCATTTCCGTTTTCCCATTCGCCGCTTACAAAGCGCCCGTCGGTATCGGTAGGGTTCAAAATTACTCGGTAGTGAATGTCCATGTTGCTCCTTTATTGGCGCCCACAAGTAATGCACGAAAGTTGGGTACTTACTTCTAACACCCAATGCTCCTTCGGTCAAGGAATTTGAGGGGCCATACCTTCATGAGCGTCGACGCACCACTTGTTCCGCCAAAAAAAATCCTGAAACGAAGCAACGTCAACCGGTTGAG
>JANXXI010000196.1 GCA_025350695.1 Acidobacteriota bacterium | reverse complement strand
CTTCTTCCCATCGGGTGAAATTTCCGGGAACGAAGTAAATCCCCCAAAATTCGTAATCTGTTCCAGGTTCTTGCCGTCCACGTCAATCATGAACAATTCAAAATCGCGGCCGTCGCACTTGTTTTTATTCGATGAAAAAATAATCTTTTTGCCGTCAGGCGTAAACGTGGGTGCAAAGCTGGCGCAACCGAAGTGCGTAATCTCCCGTATATCGTTGCCCTTGCTGTCGGAGACCATGATCTCCATCTTCATCGGCGTGGTCAAATTCTCGCTGAGCAAATCCTGATACTTCTTGATGTACTCTTTTGATTGAGGATGATTGCCGCGCCAAACAAGCATCTTGCCATCACGGGAGAAGACAGCGCCGCCGTCGTACCCTAATGATTTGGTCACTTGCCGCTTGGCCAACCCTTGCGTGGACATGGTCCAAAGTTCCAAGTCGCCCGAAGCCATCGAAGTGTATACGATTTTCTTATTCTTGAAATTCACAGTAGCTTCGGCATCGTAGCCCGGGGCCTTGGTTAATTTCTTGACAATCTCCCCTTTGGTATTCGCCACGAATATATCGTAAGTTGGAAACACAGCCCAAACGTAGCCTTTACTCCGGTCAGGAGGAGTAGGGCAGGCATCCGCTGCTTCATGCGTCGAAGCGTAGAGTACATGTTTACTATCCGGCATGAAGTAGCCGCACGTCGTGCGACCCTTACCCGTCGATACCAAGTGCTGATCCGTACCATCGGCGTTCATTACAAAAATCTGATCGCATTGGTACTTATCGCGAGTCGTCTGAAATACAAGCTCCTTGCCGTTGGGAGACCAATACGCCTCCGCGTTTTGCCCACCATGAGTCAGTTGCATGATGTTCGAGATATGGTTACTCTGTCCCCAAGCGCTCACGGCAATGAGCGAAACAATTACAAATAATCTGGTGCAACGCATCAGTTCTTGTTCCTTCCTTCAAATAAATCCCGGCCCGCCACAAGAGCCTTCATTTTTCCGTCTGCTACGCTTCGCTGCAGCATCCAAAACCCGCAATCGGGGTGAATATAGGGTATGCGCCCCGCTCCAAGAATTTTCGTGGCGTGTTCAATACGCGAAGCAATCAGGTCCGCGGACTCTATGCCGTTGTCCTTGATATCGATCACGCTAAGGCCAAGCCCAATCTTCGGGTCGAGTTCTTTAAATGCCTCAAGCTCGCCATAACCTCGGCGCGCGAATTCCAAAATCAAATGATTGCAATGCAGTCCATTCAAGAACGGCATCAAGTCTTTCCAGAAGCCTTTCTGAATCGATTGGCCTCCATAATTTCCGAAGCAAATATGAACGCCACGCTCGCCAACCACGCCATCCAGCACATGATTGATCGCCAATAGCGCCCATTCCCGATCCTCCGGATGCCCACTGATATTGGCCTCGTCGATTTGCACAACCTCAGCCGGAATCGCCTCCAGCTGTTTGCGAAGGACACCAGCAATCGCCATCGCGCATTTTTCGTAACTGCGATAGTGACGGTCGGTCGTCACCTTGGTCAGCATGTGCGGCCCAGTGCAAGTGAACTTCAACTTGGAACGAGTCAAGCTTTTTGTGAATTCATAGTCGCGCGGAAGGTTAAGCGTGCCTTCGCCAATTTCGCTAAGCACAATGGCCGCCGGGTCGGACCGGTATCCGGCGCTTTCGCTGGCGCGGAACTTCTGAATGTCTGTAATCGAAAAGCGTGTCCGAATACCGTCCATTTGACTGACGAAGTAATCAATCATGCCGTTCGTTTCCGGATGGCTTGGATTAAACCGGTTCAATTCGCCGTCCGCAATAACGTCGATGCCCGCCAATTCCTGCGTCTTCAGCACTACCATGATGGCGTCACGCAGGACGCCGCGGGCGGTTTGGCCCAACAACCAGGACGGGGTTGGGTAGCTTCCCACCACCGTTGTTAAAATACCCATAAACCAATCATTGTATATTGAAGCGTCCGGAGACGAAAACATTTTGCGATCCACTACTGTAATAAACCTTGCTCTTTCCTTACCCCTGACTCTGCTTGCCGGACCTCAACCGCGCTTCCAGGAACATGTAATTGCCACAGATCTGAAGGGCGGCTACCAGGTGGTGGCGGCCGATTTGAATCACGATGGTAAGCCAGATTTGATTGCGCTGGCCAGCGGAATGACCGAATTGGTCTGGTTCGAAAATCCCGGGTGGCAGAGGCATGTTATCGCAACCGGACTGAAGCGGATGATCAACCTTGCCGTGATGGACATTGATGGCGACGGCATCCCTGAAATACTGTTGGCCCATGAATTCGCGAACCTGGCGAAAAACTCCATTGGCATTGTCAGCCTGCTTGAATCACACGGCAAACCGCTCGAGCCCTGGACAGTGCGCGAAATTGATCGACTAACCACGTCCCATCGACTTCGCGTGGCCAACGGCATGTTCATCAACGCTCCGTTAACCGGGGCCGCCGCCGACGCGCCAGATTATCGCGACAAGGCGCCTCTGGTTGCCTACAAGCCCGGCGAGTGGAATCGCCGCCTGATTTCCGATCAAGATGAGGGCGTCGTACATGGCATCCTCATCAATGATTGGAACCACGATGGCCTGGACGATGTCCTCACCGCAAGCTTCCTGGGCATACACGTGAACCTGGCGCAAAAAGACGGCAATTGGAAGCGCGTCACAATTACAGCCGCCGATCCGGCGCCTTGGCCCAAGAGCGGAGCAAGCGACATCGCAATCGGTCACCTGGGTAAGCAGCGATTTTTGACGGCAATCGAACCGTGGCACGGCAATCAAGTGACGGTTTATACAGAGCATGGCGGAACTTGGAATCGGCAAGTGATCGACACTACGTTGGTGGACGGCCATACCATTGTTACAGTTGACCTCGACGGGGATGGAAAGGATGAAATCATAGCAGGCTTCCGGGGCGAGGGGCGAAGCGTTTACATCTATACGCTTGTGAAAGGAAAGTGGACCCGGCGCGATTTGGATAAAGGCGGCATTGCTGCAGCCGCCTGTATTGCCCTCGATCTGAACGGCGACGGACGCAAGGATGTGGCATGTATCGGCTCAGCCAGCACAAATCTGAAATGGTACGAGAATATGGGCAAATAGTTGTAGGAGTTCGGACAAACCAGTGTGTAGTAGGGCATACGCATCGTTGGCGGGCGGCCCGAGGACGCCCTGCCCAGACTTTGAAATCCTCACGGAATTCCACGCGGTTTAGCCCTTCGAATCTGACGGATGGCGGCTGAGCCGTCGGAGAGCTCTAGCTAGCTAGGCCTGAAATGAGCGAGTGCGTCTCTGTTGAGTAAACCCCTTCGGGCTTTAGCCCTCACGTTCCCGATCTTCCGGCATGCGTAGCGGCCGCGTCGACTGTGGACGAAACTCGTTTAACTCATGTGAGAGGAAGTCGCGGTATAGCCAGTATTCAGCGTACTCTACTAGCTAACCCCCGTTCGAGAGCTCTCATACTTCACATGCAGGTTATTCGCCAAAATATTCTCCAGCATCGAGATCGCATCGTAAACTTCCACGAATGACGTGTAGATCGGCGCTAGCCCCATCCGCAAAATATCCGGCTCGCGGAAATCCGGAATCACTCCATGGGCAATCATGGCCTGCGTTAGTTTCCAAGCATCCGGGTGCGCCAACGCCACGTGCGCGCCACGCTTACGCGATTCAATTGGCGATGCCACGCTGACCCCGTACTTGGTCAATCGTTCATTTACCAAAGCGATTAAGTACTCGGTCAACAAAAAGGATTTCTTCCGTATGCGATCCACTCCTGCTTCAAGAATCACGTCAAGAGCCGGCTCAAGCGCGGCCATCGACAAGACTGGCGGCGTCCCAGTCATGAATTTTTCAATCGTCTCGGCGGGCTTAAATTCTGGTTGAAATCCAAAAGGGTCCGCGTGCCCGAACCAGCCCCGAATCGGGTTGCGCAAGTGCGGAAGCAGTTGCTCACGAATATACAAGAATGCCGGCGCTCCAGGACCACCGTTCAGATACTTATAGGTGCATCCAACCGCCATGTCCACGTTGTACTTGTTCATTTGCAGCGGAATCACACCAACCGAATGACTAAGATCCCACAGGACGAATGCTCCCACTTTTTGGGCTTCTTCAGTGATCAAGCCCATGTCATGCACTTGCCCGGTCTTATAACAAGTATGCGATAGAGACACCACGCCAACTTCGTCGGTCAGTGCGTGAAGCAATTCCTCAACGGTCCCGAAAGTCCGCAGTTCACCCACGCCCCCCAACACATACAAGTCCGAAGGAAAGTTACCAGCCAGACTCAGAATCACTTTGCGGTTCTTCACTCGAAGCGCCGCGTTAGCCAACTTAAATAGATTGACGGAAGTCGAATCGCAGACCAGGACTTCCCTTTCCTTGGCTCCAATCAATCGGGCGATTTTGTCGGCTGCGCGACGAGGTTCTAGCAGCCATCCATTCACCCACCCTCTCACCAAGCGCGAACCCCACTCATCCTGAACAGCTCGAGTCAAGCGTTCTTGCCCCTTCTTCGGCAACCTACCAAGCGAATTCCCATCCAGATAAATTACGTTTTCTTCCCCAAAGACAAATTCATTTCTGAACTTGGCCAATTCATCAGCCCTGTCGGCTGCTTCAGCCAACGATCGTCCCAAGTTAGGTTTAGGCTCATTCATAGTTTAATGAACAGAATAGCGTACAATACTAGCTTGCAGATACCTCGGGTAACAGTCGTCATCCCCACATTGGGCCGCGACTCAACTCTTTGGCCGTGCATTCGTTCGCTGATGGCGCAAACTATCGGAGATATGGAAATCGTGATTGTTGACAACAGTGGCAATCACGCAGTGGCCCGGGCCAAACCGCCCGAAATTCACGTTAAAATCCTGGAAATGCCCGTAAATGCTGGATTTGGCAAAGCTATTAACGCGGGTTTCGAAATCAGCAATACCCAATTCCTAGCCACCATCAACGATGATGCCGTGGCCTCGCCCCGTTGGCTCGAAACACTTTTGCGGACTATGGAGCAGGATGCTCATTTGGGCTCTTGCGCAAGTTCCGTGCGATTGGCGGAAACCGGCGTGTTGGACTCCGCGGGAATGTTAATCTCTATCGATGGATCAAGCAAGCAACGTGGCCATCGCCAACTAACGGAACTTTTTTCCGAAACAGCAGAGGTCCTGCTGCCCAGTGGTTCCGCTGCAATATACCGTCGCGAAATGATCGAGGAGATCGGAGGATTTGACGACGATTTATTCCTCTATTGCGAAGACACTGACCTAGGCTTGCGCGCCTGTTGGGCTGGATGGAAGTGCCGGTATGTACCAGAAGCGATCGTCGAACATCGCTACTCGCAAAGTGCGGGAAGCGCCTCGCTGCTGAAGGCTTACCTTGTGGAGCGCAACCGCCTGCGTTTGATCGTGAAAAATTTCCCTTTAATGGAACTATTGCTCGCCCCCTTTGCAACCCTAATCCGGTACGGCTGGCATGTTGCCGATATCTGGTCCGGCTCAGGCAAAGCCCGCGAATTCTCCGCGACTCACTCCGGCTTCCAACTCGCATGGCTGGCCCTGAAAGCCCACTGTGCACTTCTGCCCGCACTACCCAAATTGCTTAAGCAGAGGGCCGCCATTCGCCGTCATTCCCGCATCTCCACAACCGAATTCCGCCAGCTTTTGCGCCGGCATTCCATAACTTTACGGCAGGTGGCGGCGTTATGATCAAAGCCACCGGCCCTGATCCACTGATGATTCTAATCCCAGCGTTCAACGAAGAGGGCGCCATCGAAAGTGTAGTTCGAGAAGTACTCGATGTTCTTCCCAACATTCCCATACTTGTCGTCGATGATTGTTCAACCGATGGTACTCGCGACCATGCGCTTCAAGCCGGAGCCGATGTCCTTTCGTTGCCCTATCATTTGGGCTTGGGAGGAGGCGTCCAGGCAGGTTACCGCCTAGCCTTCGAGCTTGGCTTTTCTTATGTCATCCGTATTGATGGAGACGGCCAACATGACCCTCGCGATATACCCGCGATCTTTGAAAAGTTGAAATCGTCCGGTTGTCAAATGGTAATCGGCTCAAGATTCCTAAACGCTGGCGGCCAACACACCAGCTTTTGGCGGAAGCTGGGTATCCTGTTTTTTCGCGCCGTTCTCCGGCCGATTCTTGATAGGGAAGTACACGATCCCACTAGTGGATTCGTGGGCGTCAATAAAGAGGCCATTGCCGTTTTCGCCAAAAGCTTTCCGCTGGAATATCCTGAGATTGAGGCACTGGTGGTTTTGCAGCGCCGGCGTTTCCGCTTTGAAGAAGTTCCCAGCCAAATGAGAAAAAGGCAAGCGGGCCGCAGCAGCATCACCCCCTCAAAATCGGTCCACTACATTATCCACGTGCTACTCGGCGTGTTCGTGAACATCCTAAAATATGGAGAGCGGAGGACGAAACTAAAAAATGATTGATCGGCTTTTGAACATCACCTTTGGGATGAGTCTGTTGCTGATCGCCGCCGTCTTGTTCTCGGTTAGGCGGGCTCACATTCGGGTTGAATATTCGGTAAGTTGGCTCATAGCCGGGTTTGTGATGCTCGTGCTGTCAAGATCTTCAGTGGCGTTGGACACGTTAGCCGGAATACTTGGCATTCAATACGCCCCGGTTGCGTTGCTCTTAATTATTTTGAGCTTGTTCCTAATCGTCTTTTACCGCTTCTCAATCATCATCTCCGACCTAAAGGATGCCAATATCGCGTTGACCCAAAAACTGGCGATACTGGAGTACAGAATCCAAAACATAAATGAAGAAATTCAAAAAGAAACCGACTCCTGAAGTTGGAAGCGCGGCCGCGCATCCTCAGCAGGATTCTCAATTCACTTGGGGCGCCTACGGATTCAGCATTCTTGCATTCCTGGCGGCCCTGTTGTTGTTTGCCGTCTACCAACCCGCGCTGGGCGGTCCCTTCCTATTCGACGACACCTACCTTCCCATGCTTACGCCCAATGGCGCCGACCAACCATTCGCCAGTTGGGTCAAAGGCGTGAGGCCGGTTTTGATGGCCAGCTATTGGGCCAACGCTCGCTTATCCGGATTGGATCCTTATGCCTTCAAACTGGCTAACGTCTTCATCCATTTCGGCGCGGGGATTCTGGTCTGGCTGTGGGTGAGGAAAGTCACATTACAAATTTTGGGCCATCGGGATGGCCTGTTTGCCAGCGCCTTCGTTACGTTGGTTTTCCTGTTTCATCCACTCCAAACCGAATCGGTGGCCTACGTTGCCGGCCGGTCGGAATCCCTAAGCGGAGCACTCACCCTGGCCGCTCTTGTACTCTTTTTATATCGTGGCGAAGTTGCGATTGGGTGGGGACGCTCCCTGGCCGTCTTGCTGTGTTTCAGTCTGGCGCTTGGCGTCAAGGAACACTCTGTCAACCTCCTCTTCCTCATGGCGCTTTCTGACTACTTCTTCAATCCTGGCTTCTCCTTCCGCGGTGTCCGCCAAAATTGGCGCGTCTATCTACCCATCCTCATAGCTGGACTCGTTGGCGCAATTGCAACCCTTCGAATGCTAAGCGTTGCCGATTCGGCCGGCTTCGGCCTAAAGGAACTAACTTGGAACGAGTATTTTCTTACCCAGGTCAGAACTATCTTCGGATACATCTGGCTCTTTCTTGCGCCTATTGGCCAGAATGCCGATCATGATCAGGCCATTTCTCATTCGCTTTTGGATCACGGTTCCCTCGTCGCCCTGCTTGGCTTGCTGGGTTTGACGTTCACCGCATGGTACTTCCGCAAACAGCTCCCCCTGGCTTCTTATGGATTTTTTGTCTTCCTGATTCTACTCAGCCCAACTTCCTCCGTCGTCCCCATCAAGGACACTTTTGTCGAAAGACGCATGTATCTTCCCTTAGTGGGCCTCTGCCTGATTTTCGCTCACTTTCTCACAATGCCTCGCCTTTCCTCGAAAGCTAGGATCGCGATCTTGGCGACTGTTTCACTGGTCTACGGCTACGCCAGCTTCATGCGCAACGAAGTATGGTCCAGTCAGTTAGCTTTTTGGCAAGACGCCGCCGCGAAGTCGCCACGAAAGAGCCGCCCCGTTTTTCAACTCGCCTACAACCAGTACATGGCAGGTAAGTGCGAAGAAGCTTTGCGGGGTTTCGCTCAAGTGGAAAAGCTGGAACAACCAGATTACCGCTTGTATGCCGATTGGGCTCTTGCCGCCGATTGTGCTGGCCGCCTGCAGCTAGCGCTGGATAAGCTCAACCTTGGCGAGGCGATCGAAAACAACGTCCATGTACATGCCACCAAGGCAATGATCCTCGCCAAGCAAGGAAAGACCGAACCAGCCTTAAACGAACTAGACGCGGCCGATAAGATCAACCCGAATTTTGTGATGAGCCACTTCTACCGGGGCAACATTTATTTCGGGCAGAAGGAATACGACAAGGCAGTGCAAGCCTACAACAAGTGCCTTGAGTTGGATCCTAATCACCAGGCGGCGCGGCAAGCCTTGGCTATGATCCTCCAACAAAAACGGCGGGATAAACAAGGCGGGAAGTAAGCCGTTGCGAATTGGAGTCAATGCTCTGTATCTGATTCCCGGCCAAGTCGGGGGCACGGAAATATACTTGCGTAATCTGCTAATCGCGTTAGCGCAAATTGACCCAATCAATGAATACGTAATCATCACCAATGCCGAGACTGAATCGGGAATCGTCCCAACCGCGTCGAATTTCCATCACCTCAGGCATCCCGTTAAAGCGGCATTTCGGCCGGCCCGTATCGTGTGGGAACAATCCGTCCTGCCCTTCACGGCGATTCGGCACAAGCTGGATGTCATATTAAACCCAGGCTTCACCGCACCTCTGTTGGCGCAGTGCCCTCAGATCACCACGATTCAAGACCTGCAATACAAGCGGCACCCGGAGTTCTTCAAACCCATCGACCTGATATTTTGGCGGCTCCTTGTATGGGCCGCTATTCGTAAATCAAGGCTTCTCCTGACACCCTCCGAATCGGCCCGGCAAGACGTTCGCTCCTTTTTTCAGAAAGACGCAATAACAACTCCTCTTGGGGTCGAACAGCGATTCTTTGACCTGGCCATGGAACGGAAAGACTCGCGGCAAGACTCATACCTGCTTTGCGTATCCACCTTGCATCCGCACAAAAACATCGAATTGCTCGTACGGGCCTTCGCACAATATCACACCGTTCACCCGGAAATGAGTTTAGTGCTGGCCGGCATGCGCGGATTTCACACGGAACATATCGAGCGATTAATAGCCGAGTTAAACTTGACGCAAAGCATACGAATTACCGGATGGATTCCCAGAGACGAACTCTACGACCTGTACCGGCGCGCACGCGCATTTGTGTTCCCGTCAATGTTTGAAGGCTTCGGTATTCCTTTGGTGGAAGCGCTGGCTGCTGGAATTCCTTCCATCTGCGCCAATGTCGAGCCGATGATTTCAAACGCCGGAGGCGCGGCGCTTACCTTTGATCCGGCCAGCGTGGAAGGGCTTGCCGATTGCCTATTACGAATCACCGAAGACGAAGAGTTGCGAGCCGAACTGAGCGCGGCCGGAAAACGTCAAGCCAGTCAGTTTCGTTGGGAGCGAACCGCAACTCTAACCCTGAAGGCATTAACGGAAGCCGCCGATTCAACTCGATGAACGTCTACCACAAAAACCGCGGCGTTTTCCGGCAGTAATCCCTATAGACTTCACCGAAGCGAGCATCCAACCCTCGTTCCTCGCGCGGCAGAACAATAGGACCCAAGATCAGGGACGCCAGCGCCAATATGCCCGCAAGCACCAAACTGCCATGGAAGACAATCCACCCAAGCAAGATGATTCCCTCCGCCATGTAGGCGGGATGCCGGCTGCGGCTGTAAGGACCCGAAGTCAGCAGATAAGCCGGCGTGGGGTAATGCGGCGTTCTTTCCAAAAACCAGCCCTGTGGAGCCGCAGCGAAATGAACTCGTAAACAAAGCACATAAAAAAAGGAGCCCGCGCCCACAAGAATAAGTCCCAACAGATTCCATACGCCCGGCGAAGGACCAGTCCAGCCGTGACGAACATCTAGTGTTGACAACGCCCACGGAGCAACTACGAATACCATGGGAAAAGCTGCAAGATGAGTGATTACTCCAAGCCAGCGTGGGATTTGTATTCGGCCAAACATGGCCTCAACCATATCACTTTATCGGCGACAATGGGACCATGACTCGCTTTCTTGCCTTGACATTTACCGCGTTATCTTTGTCCGCCCAACCGCCATTGAAGCTTCAAGTCGATGCCACCGATGCGCCCCGACGAATTCTCCACGCTAAGCTCACCATACCCGCCACCGGTGGCCCGTTGCGGCTGGCCTACCCGAAATGGATTCCGGGCGAGCATGCTCCGACGGGCCCTGTTACCGACCTTGTCAATCTGCGAATCACCGCCGTGAGCAAAGTACTGCCATGGAAGCGAGACCCCGTGGAAATGTACACCATCATAGTCGACGTACCAACCGGCGCAACAAGCATCGATCTATCCTACGACTTCATCACGCCTCCAGAAACAGGCGGCTTCAGTTCCGGCTCTTCCACCACCACTGAGCTCGCCCTGCTCAGTTGGAACCAGGTGATGCTCTACCCGGAAGGAAAGAAAACGGACGACATCAAAATTGAGGCCTCGTTGCGTGTACCCGCCGGATGGAAGTACGGAACGGCGCTGCCCATCGCCCGCGAATCGGGAGACAACATCGAATTCAAGCCAGTCTCCGCAACCACTATGGTCGATTCCCCGGTAATCGCCGGCCGCCACTTGCGAACGTTCGATTTGTCGCCTGGTTCCAATCCGCCACACTACCTGCACGTTTCGGCTGACAGCCGCGAAGCCGCCGCGCTACCCGATTCGCTGATCGCCTCCTACCGCAAGCTGGTGAAGGAAACCGGCGTCTTGTTCGGAGCCCGGCACTACAATTCCTACCACTTCCTTCTGACGCTGTCGGACCACGTGGCGCACTTTGGACTGGAGCATCATGAGTCGAGCGACAATCGGTTGCCCGAAAATTCGCAAATCGACCCAGATGGCCTCCGCGTAAGCGCCGGCTTGCTGCCTCATGAGATGTCCCACTCCTGGAACGGAAAATACCGCCGTCCAACCGGCCTCGCCACCAGCGACTATCAACAGCCGATGCAGGGCGAATTGCTTTGGGTTTATGAAGGACTGACCACCTACCTGGGCGATATTTTGACACCACGCAGCGGCTTGATTACGCCCGCCGATTTCAGGCAACGATTGGCGATGGATGCGGCAAATCTCGACTCTTCGGTTGGCCGGCAATGGCGTCCACTGGCCGATACCGCCGTAGCAGCGCAGCTGCTTTACTCGGCGCGCGGAGACCAGGCGAACTTGCGGCGCGGCGTCGACTTCTATCCGGAAGGCTCGTTGATTTGGCTCGAAGCTGATGTGCGCATCCGGCAGATGAGCGGCGGCAAGAAGTCGCTCGACGATTTCTGCAAGGCGTTCCACGGCGGCCGCGGCAACGGCGTCGAAATGAAGACTTACACGTTGGATGACATCGTGTCCACGCTGAATCAGGTGCAAGCCTACGATTGGCGCAAGTTCCTTGATGATAAAATCTACACGACAGCCCCGAAGGCTCCGCTCGGAGGCATTGAGCAATCCGGCTGGAAATTGGTGTTCAAGGAAGCGTTACCGGAATTGCAACGCACAATAGAAGAGCAGCGGAAATCCGTCGACGTGCGTCATTCGCTCGGGCTGGAGCTGAAGGACGACGGCGTGATCAAGGATGTCATCAGCGGATCTCCCGCGGGGCTTGCTGGCGTTTCAGCCTCTGCGAAATTGATTGCCGTGAACGGGCGGCAGTTCAGCGCAAAAGTTTTGCGCGCCGCAATCAGGGCGGCAAAAACCAGCGGTGAGCCCATTGAATTGCTCGTCAAGGACGGCGAATATTACCGCACCCATCGCGCCAATTGCGCAACCGGTGAACGCTACCCCGCTCTGGAGCGCGACGAAACCAAACCCGATTTGTTGACGTCGATTATTGGACCCAAAAGCTAGGTCCGTTCAGTTGAGTACCGCTCTCAAATTGGAGCCATCCAAAGATCAGGTCGAGTGACGGGGATTGCGCCCCGTCACGCCGAGTAGGCCCGAGGATTTTCACCTCGAGCCCGAACACCTGGTCCGCGGCGGGCCCCCTGGCCAGCCTCTCCGAGTACTGGAGAAAAAACGAAGATCGAAGTTTCGCCCAAGCAACCGGTCTCCGGGCCAAAGAGCTAATTCATTAACACCCGGACGGCGGCATCCATCAGCTTCTTATAATCCGCGTGTTCAGAATTAGTAAGAATTGCTACTACAAATTGCTCTTCAGGAAAGATAGCGAAAACGGTGCGAGTCCCTTGCTGCGACCCACTGTGACTGTACGCCTTTTTCCCCTCGAACAAAGTAAGGCTAATTCCCATTCCGTATCCGGTCTCTTTGCCATCCGTAGTTTTCTGTGAAGTCGTCATCAGACGATAGGTGTCACGCTTCAGCAGCCGCCCGCCATCGAGAGCCATTCCGAATTGAGCAACATCAATAGCCGTGCCGATGAAGCCACCGCCTGGAACCTTGAAGCTGGTGTCCGCCAAACCAGCGTTGATGATTTCTCCGTTACCCAGTGAATAACCTCGCGAGCGGTTGCGAACGATTGCGTAAACGCTATCTTCCCTCGCGTTGTCCATGTCGGCCGGGGCGAGTACTTGCGACGAAACAAAATCGACAAAACGCTGGCCGGCAGCCTTTTCAATCGCAGCCCCGACCAGAGTAAAGCCGTGAGTTGTGTAAAGGTATTTGGAGCCAGGTTCATGTTCCAGCGGATCGCCGGCAAAAAAACGGAGACCATCGGCGATATTCGGGTAGTATCGGGTGCTCAACATTTCGTCACCCTTGTAATGGCGAATCCCCCCCAGATGGCCCATGAGTTCGCGAAGCGTGATCGGAAAAGCTTTCTTCGGAAATGCCGGGACGTACTTTTGAATTGGCGCGTCAAGATCAAGCTTGCCTCGTTCATGGAGACTAAGGGCGGCAACCGCGGTAATCGTTTTCGATATCGAGCCAAAGCGATAAACCGTATCTGGCCTGGCGGGGTAACCATTTTCCAGATCGGCCAAACCAAAACCGCCGGAGTATCGTAGAGCCCCATGGTGACCCACCGCCACCGACATGCCGACCACTTTTTGGGCCGCTCGTTCAGCTTCAAGAGCGCGCTCCAGGCGGCGAATCGTGCTGGGAGAGATCTCAAAGGCTGCCTGAGACCAGCCCAGGATAGAGAAAACGGCAAATAATAAAATTGTTCGCATCAACGACCCCATTTTAAAGCATTGGAGGAACATTTCGTGAGAACTTGCGTACTTAGGAACGGAGGGTTAGGCGATGCTGAAGTTTCTTCTCTGGTGCGTACTACTGGTGATTTGCTGGCCGTTGGCGGTTGCGGCGCTCATCTTTTATCCGATTATCTGGCTGGTTCTGCTCCCGTTCAAGATTGTGGGTGTTGCCGTTGGGGGAGTTTTGCACCTGATCTGGGCGCTGTTTGCCCTTCCCGCAAAATTGGTAAAGGCGATTTAGTCCTCCTAAGATTATCGCCCGGAGCTCATGAGATCGTTCAGGATTGTGGAAAACGCTTGAGCCAGTTGGGCAGGTTCTCCGACCTTGAGAAACATTCCAACCGTGCGATCTGAATCCGAATTCTTTTCTCTTGCGTCGTTTGAGAAGAGGCGTAGTAGCTTTTCAGTCTCAGGAGTACACGGCTGGCCAATCACGTACGTCAAGACAGGTGGATTGGCAGACGGCGGAGAAGGCTTGGTAGTGACCCAAATCACCGCGTTCAGCGCCTCTGGACGATTGAGTTTCGCGATCTGTTCATAGGCGGCCATAGGAACCCCGCCAGTTGCGGAGTTGCAATTCACCAGATCCAATTTGGAATTAAGGATGTCGCCCGCCTTGAAACGGGGATCCGGATCAAGGATTGGTTGCCCGTTCACCGTCAGCCCGATTCGATCCCGTCCGGCCATGAATGAATTCGCAAACAGCTTGCCTTGACGCACCGCTTCCTCGCAATAAGCTCCCGGCGAGGTATCGAGCGCCAAGACTAAATCTACATCCCTGCGGATCACATGGCTTGAAGCCTGAACCAGGGATGCGCTGGGGCCGAGGTAGCGCATGAAGTAGACCGGAATGCTCACCTTGGCGGTAGCCGTTATTTCCAATACGGTAGGCGATATTTCAGCGACGTTGATGATTGGCGCGACGGCGGCGCCGCCAAATTGCGCCACGTCAAAATTGGCACGAAAAAAGGCCTCGCCGCGATTCGTGGCGTAAGCAATTTGATCGGGCAAGCTTGCCCCCGCCCCTAAGCTGCGGGCAGTGGCGAGCGCGGCGGCGTCACATGCGGCGTTGAGCCTATTATTTGCGGCCCAAAGCAAACCTCCATCCACGCCTAGACCAAGAATAGGGACCAGCAAAGCTAGCGAAACGGCCAGCGTGATCAGAGCGATTCCTTCTTGTCTTTCGTGACCGGTTCGCACTAGAATACAACCTTGCGATAAATCGATGAGTCTTTTTTGTAGCCGGGAATGTCCAGTTCCGGCGTTCGGAAGTAAGCCTCTGACACGTAAGCAATTTCGCCGCCAGACAGCGATAACACCGATTCGAACTGCTCCGCGCGGCAAGTTGGGTCAAACAGATAATGGGCGGCCAGAATTGCGCCCGATTGCTCAAATAGCTCACTTTGCGGGGATCCGTATGACGACTGAAACAAATCGCGGTTTCCGATAAATTGGCGTTTTACGACCACCGTGTACCCAAGATTGGGGCAATTTCGTGGGTCGAACCCGGCCAAATGGCAATCGGGCTCGCTAATTTTCTTCATCTGCGAAAGGATAATCACCCCTTTGCCACCATCTGTTCTTAACTCCAGATTACTAGCTTGCCGCAATAGCATCGCCTGATTTCCAGGTGACGAAAAATCGACCGACCGCACAAACATTGACCCCGCCTCCTGAGCCAAGGTTGAGACCTGCTGTGATTTAGAGATAGCCATGCCGGTCGTGAAGACACCAAATAGCATGCCCATCAAGAGGGGAGCGGCCACTGCGAATTCTAAAATTGCATTGCCACGTTGAGAAGTAGCCCGAGTGCGCATAGGTATCCTAGCGGCAAAGCTTGAAGGTTTGATTTCCACGGCCTTCCATGCGGTCTGCCGCAAAAACTGTGATGAGGGCCGGATTCCCACTTCCCCCAATCGGGGCAAGCCAACTCCAGGCGTAGTTACGAATCGAGACTTCCACGACATTCCCTGCATCCGTTCCATGCGAACCCGCGATAGGTTGCGACAAGTCGCCCAGCGAGTAGTAATTCACGCTGACCAGATTCTCGTTGGCTTTGGAAAGTAATCCAAAAGAGTTGTCTTGTAGCACTTTGCGAATCGATGCCTCGTGGCACATGCCCGGTAACGTTTGGGCGGTGGCGGCGAAGCGAACTGCCTGGTTTACCGAGTTCTGCAGCGTGCTCTTGAGAAAGGTCGTAGTTGAAAAGTCAACCACGCCTAAGATCAAAACGAAGAACGGGGTCATGATGAAGGCCGACTCTAGGATCGTATTTCCGCGTTGCCCGGTTCGAGTTTTTTCAGCCTTGAGTAGACTTAGAGACACGCTACACCTTCTTCTTGGTTCTATCGGCAGTCCCGGTCTAGAACTTAAGGGTAGGAATGAAAGTCTTTTAAAGATTGGCGTGTGCCTCAGAATAATCCGTAAAACGATGTAAACACAATAGTTATACTCCAATAATTGAAAAAACGTAGTATTATCAATGTAGGCTCGACCCAAAGGAAGGAGCCTCCGGAAATGCTCACTAACTTTTTGAGTTGCCGCGTTTTCGGTCTGCCGCTTTTGTTTGGGAGTTGGCTATTTGGGCAGCAGCCACTAGCTGAGAATTCCCATCAACTGGTATCCGCGACTGAAACTCCAACAAGGGCTCGTAGCCCAAAACCAAGGACTGCCACCGCAGCCCTAAAGATCACAACACCTTCGCTTGCAAGAGGGACAATCGGGTCCCCTTACTCTCAGACACTAACTGCCACCGGCGGTTCCCTTCCCTACACTTGGTCTTCGACGCCTTCCGCGCCTGCAACCGGTTTGACGTTAGACGCTGCGACGGGGCAGATTCGGGGCACACCTTCACAAAGCGGAACATTTAACTTCACGGCAAGAGTCAGCGACGGTTCGGGGGCGACCCAAACCAAGACCCTGTCGCTGGTTGTGGGCTCGGCGGCGTCGTCATTAACTTTGAGTGTCCCCTCCCTTAGCTTTTTCTACCAACTTGGCGGCGCGGCGCCTCAATCGCAGATTGTGTTCCTTACCTCCAACGGCGCTGATGCGGTTTATCTGGCGCAGTCGGCAGTGGGCGCCAGTTGGCTTGGGGTTAGTCCGGCAAATTCGTCTACGCCCATTACCCTAAACGTCTCGGTAAACCCTGCCTCGTTGGTAGCTGGAGCCTATAACAGCTCGATCTTAATCACGTCCGCTGATTCGTCGAACCCGCCACTCAACCTGCCGGTCACACTTACGGTTGCGGCTGCTTCGGTCTTGAACTCGTCCCCCGCACGGCTAACCTTTTCCTACCAGCCGGGCGCCGCCGTTCCGCCTCCCATCCCAATCAGCATCACCAGTTCCCCATCGGGAGCCACTGTGGCGGTGGATACAGGAGGGGCGAGTTGGATTTCCGCATCGCCATCCAGCGCAACAACTCCAGCGGTAATCTTCGCTTCGGTCAACCCAGCGGGGCTGACCAATGGAAGCTATGCAGGAGCTATCAACATAACGTCTCCAGGCGTTTCCAACTCGCCACTTACGATTCCCATTGCCTTGAACATTGGCGGGGCAACCATATCCTCAAGCTTTCCGCAATTGTCATTTAGCTTCGCCTTGAACGGCTCAGTTCCCTCGCCCCAAAACATAGCCATCTCCAGCACAGGCAGCACAACTTTTACGGCGAGCGCTGGTTCCACATCTTGGCTGGCTGTGACACCGGCTACGGGAACAGTTGGGCCTGGCTCGCCGGCGAATCTCAGCGTATCGGCAAATCCGGGCTCGCTGGCCATGGGAACTTACAACGGCTCTGTGACCATCTCTGGCCCTGGTATCACCAACAGCCCGCAAGTGATCCCCGTCAGCCTGACGATAACGGGAACTGGGACAACGGCGATCAACGTTGCTCCTGCTCAACTGGCATTTACCGCCAGTGCCGGAGACAGTTCCCCGTCGGCGCAATCCATTACGGTCACTACACCTTCAGTGGCTCCCTACTCCGTGAGCACGGGCGCAACCAGTTGGCTAAATGCGGTTCCATCCGGAGTAAACACACCGGGAACAATAACCGTTTTCGTCTCGCCGTCGGGGTTAACAGGGGGTAGCTACGGCGGCGCCATCACAATCACGTCCCAAGGGGCAAGCAACAGCCCGCTTACCGTACCCGTAACATTCACGGTCACAGGCGGCGCCAATCCTTTTGCCGTCGCACCCACTCAACTCGCCTTCAACTACCAGTTGAACGATACTGCGCCGGCACCCCAAATCCTGAACGTCACCGGCGCCGGACCGTATACATTAAATATCGGCAGTAACAGTCCCTGGCTATCGGCAACGGCAACCACAACCAACGCCCCAGCCTCCGTAGCCGTCACAGTAAACCCGCAAGGCCTGACCGCCGGCGCCTACAACGGTACGATAACCTTCGCGGCAACAGGAGCAAGTTCGATCAGCCAAACGGTTACCGCAACTTTGACCGTGGGCGCAACCTCCGCCCTAACGCTGACTCCGGCGCAACTGAGCTTTTCAACACCGGCGCCCACATCGACGCCACTCGCGCCACAGTCTGTTGCCGTCGCTTCGGCCAGCCCAGGCCCGTTCACGGCAAGCACGACAACCGCATGGCTGTCCGTCCTCCCAGCTCTAGGAATTACGCCAGGCAACATTTCCGTCACTGCCAATCCGGCCGGACTCGCCGCCGGTATTTATAGCGGTTCAGTAAGCGTGGGTGGCGCGGGCGCCCCGCAAGTGTTGCCCGTCTCGCTGAGGGTCGGCCAGCCGTCGCAAGGAACGTTCACCGTCAGTGTAAACCAAGTCAACTTCGCTTACGCACTGGGAAGCCAGACTCCTTCGCAAACCGTAGCCTTGTCGACGCCCCAGCCAACGCCCTTCACCCTCAGCACTGGCGACGCCCGTTGGTTAACCGCCTCAGCCAATCGTTCCACTACGCCCGCCACCATCAGCGTATCCATTAGTCCTTCCGGCCTTTCCGCGGGATCCTATTCCGGCACAATCACCATCGCCTCCATAGCCGACCCTGCCAACACCCAAACCATTACTGTCTCTCTGGTTCTATCCGCGCCCTCATCCCCCATTTTTTCTCCCGACGGGATCGTGAATTCGGCCAGCTTCGAGCCGGGCCTCGTGCCCGGCAGCATCGCCACCATCTTCGGCCGCAATCTATCCACTGTCACGGGCATCGTGCTGAGCGGCGGGAACATCAACGAAAGCGGAACGTCAGTGAAGGTAGGTGACCTGCAATGCCCACTGCTCAGCGTTTCCAACAGCCAGGGTTCGGAGCAAATTAGCTTTCAAGTTCCGTTCGAGATCGCCCCGGGGACGACCAGCGTCGAAGTAACCAGTCGCGCCGGCGCACTGCGGCTGCAAGGGATTCCAGTCTTCTCTCTACAACCCGGATTCTTTGAGTTCATCGACAACGCCAGTAACGCCTACGTAGCGGCGGCCATTCATACCGATGGAACCCTCGTAACCGCCACCAACCCCGCTCGAAGAGGGGAAATCATTTCGATCTTCTTAACCGGCGGCGGACTAATTCGTCCTCCTGTACCGACCGGCAAAGTGGGACCGGTCCCGCCCAGCATCCTGCTGCAACCGGCGACAGTACTGTTGAGCGACTTCCCCTGCGAAGTTCTGTTCATCGGCTACGCTCCGGGAGCTTTGGGCCTTTATCAACTCAATATGCGAATTCCACCGAACGCGCCTTCTCGCCTCGCGAAGTTGACGATTCGTGTTGCCGGCGCCCCCAGCCCCGATAGCCTGCTGCCCGTGCAGTAAGCTTCTAGCTGAATGAGTTCTTGACCACCACCCGGGTCTCTATTTTCGGAAGCCTAGGCCAACTTTGGCTACCATGGCTGCCCGGCTGTTGACTCCCAGTTTGGCGAAGGTGCGACGGATGTGCGTTCCCACCGTCCACGCGCTGATTTCCAAAATGTCCGCGACGATCTTGTTGGAATGCCCATCGGCTACTAATCTTGCAATCTCCCGTTCCCTCGGACTGAGCGCTAAATTATCCTGCGGCGTCCGGATCAACAAACAGCGCAATCCATCGCACTGTAAATCCAAAAGGATCTCCGTGCCATCCGCCTCAACCCGCCCAAAAATCTCACCAGCAAGTGAGGCAAGCCGTCAAATCACTTCACACGCTTCGCAGCAAGCGGGGTCGAAGGCCATAGCGATTCCAACCTGGGGCCGAGAGTGCATGAAAGTTTAGTGACCTTCCGTGACAAAACGTTTCACGTTTATTCTCAACTATATTAATACGATTAATCCCGTCACACAATTCAGTTACCTTGTTCAGGGTCGCTTCTATTCGTGAAGCGCTGTTGCGCTACCTGGCTTGAACGACCACAACCGAGTCCGGCAAGAACGTGCGACTTTTTTCTTTTGTGGTTAGCATCCATACTACCTTCGTGTCGGGCACGACGCGAAAGGAGATTCCCAATGCAACAACACGAGACGGAACTGGAATTCGAGCACGAATTGGAAGGTGAAGGCGAAGGGGAACAATTCCTCGGCGGCTTAATGGGCAGCCTGCTCGGCGAAGGGGAAGGCGAAGGAGAACTGGAAGGCGAGTTGGAAGGCGAAGGAGAATCGGAACAAGAACAATTCTTCGGCGCACTCGGCAATATTGCGCGGCGCATTGTTCCCATGGTGCAGCAAGCCATTTCCGGTGGCTCCGACGAAGAGTTCGAACACGAATTCGAACTGGAACACGAACATGAGCACGAGCACGAAATGGAATTCGAGCTCGAAGGCGCGATCTCAGAGCATGAGGCGATGGCCGAGTTAATGGCTGCCGAAGCCGCCGGTGCGAGTAGCCTCGGCGAGATGGAGGCCATGATTGGCGCGGCGGTTGCGCAAGTATTATCGCCCGCCGAGCGCCGAGCCATTGGCCACGCCCTGCCGCAACTAGTGCGCGCCATGCGCGTGCTGGTGAGGGTTCTGGGACGCCGCAAACGCACGCGGCGCTTAATTCGCCTCGCACCAGGGATAATCAAACGCACCGCCCGCGTCGTGAATAAGATGCGTCGTGGCAAGCCCGTTCCACGGGCCACGATTGCCAAAATCGCCGCGGCGCAAACTAAACGGGCTCTGGATCCCCGCGCGACGATTGCCTTGCTGCGCCGGCACTTGAGGGCTGCCAGCGCCATGAACCGAAGTCTGCGCTCGCGTCTTGCGTCAATGAACCGGCCTCGCCGCCGCGGCATTCGCGGCTAAATTCTCGATGAGTCAATTTCAAGAGAGGAACTATCATGAACGAACTGGAATACGAACTGGAATCTGAATTGGAAGCCGAAGGCGAACTGGAGAACGAACTTGAATTGGCAGGCGAGTTCGAAGGGGAACTGGAAGGGGAATTCGAACACGAACACGAACACGAGGGCGAACAGTTTATCGGCGGCTTGATATCAAGCCTGCTGGGAGAAGGAGAGTTCGAGCTCGAAGGAGAACTGGAAGGGGAAGGCGAATTTGAGTTTGAACTCGAGGGTGAGATGGAACACGAGTTCGAAGGGGAATTTGAACACGAGTTGGAATTCGAGCATGAGCATGAGCATGAGCATGAGCATGAGCACGAGTTGAACCCGGTTCGCAAAGTCTACATTGATGCCATGCTGGAAATGGAGCATGTCGGTGGCTTGATGGCCGAATCGGAATCCGAGCACGAGGCTGAACAGTTTCTGCCCGCACTACTTCCGTTGGCTCTGAAAGCAGCTCCGTTGATTGGCAAGATTGGGGCGAAGTTGGGCGGCAAATTGCTGTCGCGTGTACTTCCTCGCGCCGGAAAACTGTTAGGCAGGTTGCGTGGCCCATTGATGCGTTCGGCGCGTGGAATTATGCGCGGACTCTTCCGCCGTCGGCGCAAAGGCTTGGCTCGGATGATGCCAAGAGTCATGCGCAATACGGCCGCCACCATCCAGCGCCAAGTGGCTAGAGGCCGCCGGGTTACACCCCTTGGAGCTCGCCGCATCATGCAGGCTCATGCGCGTCGTTTGCTGCGCACCCGTCCAGGTACGCAAAGCGCGTTGCGTCAATCGCGTAGCGCCGCAAACACATTCCGCCGTCGAGTCGCCAGGGGCATTAGCCGCCCACGTTTCCGGTATCCGCGCCCAGGCGGTTGTGGGAGTTTTCCGCCGCGCCGCCCACCAGTGCGCCGCCGGTGTGGTTGTGGCAGTTGCAGCGGTTGCTAGGGGTTCGGCGGCCATGGCAGCAACACTAATGGAGGGAGTTGGCGATCGCGCTGAGCTACGGGAACGAGCTATGGATCGAGCCATGGAAACCGTCGCCGAAAGCGCCCGCCAACTGCATAACAAACCAACTCCGCTACCCCGGCGGCGCGCCGTTTCCAGTTCCGATGCCTGGATCGAGGACCAAGGAATCAATGCCCTCCGCCACCTGCGGGCTTTGCGGCCCTTCCGACGGGAGGAGTTTGGTCCTTTGGCAGCGGACATGCCCTCTGAGGGGCACGTTCAAGCCGTAAACTCGCTGCTCGCTGGCCTTCGCGTTGAGTTGTCGAAGCGAACCCGGAGAGTGGGCGAACCCTCGAAGGCTGCCCGCGTCGCGCCTTCTACCCAAAATCTCCAAAGCTTACTGCGGTGGAAGGAACACACGCATCACGCCGTGCAAGCCTCGGAGAAGATTTGGGACTACTATTTGGAGCTGTTTGGGCAAAGGCAAAGCCGTTACGGCACTTGGTTGTCGGCTTGTGACCGAATCGCGCTGGATTGCTACCAAACCATGTTTATGGGACTGGGCGCGGCCAAAACCATTCCCGCTCCCCCTCCGTGGAGTTACATGCGGACAGGGTTCGGACCGGCCACTTTCAGGCGAGGGATTTATCTTCGCCGGCTTGGGTTGCGCAATCCTTTTCCTTTGGTGCAACTGCCCTACCACAGGCTGGTGAATCCGTGGACATTGGGTGCGATCCTCCATGAGTTATCGCATAACCTACAATCGGACCTTGGATTGAACCGGGCCATACCCGAGGCAATCTTACGGAATCTGGCGGAGGCCGGCTTTCCGAAATCGGTTGTGCGCACTTGGGTGCGCTGGAATCGCGAAACGTTCGCGGACATGAATGGGCTTTTGCTGGGCGGGCCGGCGATCGTGGCTTCCTTGATGGACGTAGTGGGGCGGTCGCCTCGCACAGTCACGATGTACTTGCCGCGTGGACCGCATCCGACGCCCCGCCTGAGGATGCCACTAAGCACCAGGTTACTCCGGCGCATGGGTTTTGGGGACGAAGCGGCGCAATATGAACGAACCTGGGAGCGGACGTTTCCGACCAGCCAGCGCGGGAATATTCCCGCAGCCATATGGAAGAGTTTTCCGGAAGCGGCGGATGTGGTCATCAACACGATTTGTTATCAGCCATACCAGCAGTTGGGTGGCAAGTCGTTAGCTGCCCTGTCTGGCTTCGCCCCCAAACATCATCAAATGATTGTGGAAGCGGCGGGCCGTTTGGCGCGGGGCAATGATCCTGGCGTTGTGCCGGAACGATTCCTGATCGGCGCGGCCCGGCTTGCCCTGGATCGCAAGTTGGCAAGGCCGGGGCACATTGCCCGTCACTTTTATGCCGAACTGGCGGGGCGGTAATGCAGTAAAGTTGAACGGCGAAAAATATGGCATATACAAAACAACTCGATCAGCTGAGCCGTGAGCTCGACGGCCTAACAGAAGCCCTTAGACTTTTGCACATGACCTTTGCGGAGGACAAACCTTCCAAGGCGGATCTGGTGTTCCTAGACCGCCTGCGCGACTCGACAGAAGACTGTTTGGGCTGTGCGACAGAGGCCCGCTTCGCCCAAAGGAATGCAAGGGAGCGGAACCACGCCGGCGCGGCGCTGGCCAATTGCCAGAAGCAAGTCAACGAAATCGCTCTTCGGTTTTCGCGCGATCTGGCGAATTGGTCCGTTGCGTTTGAGTTCGACCGCCTGGTACGGCAATATAAGGGCGAATGGATTGGCTGGGTGGGTGAAATACAGAACAATCTGGACCGTTGCCGGGGCTCCAATTCATGCCGTCAATAGCGTGCTGCAAGCATGCTGGGAGGACCTGGTGGGGGAACAACCTTCCAACTGGAATATCTACTCACCGGCGCGGGAAAGCGCCGTGCCGCTGACTGCGGATCAAATGGAGTAAGGAGACTTTATGCAATTCATTCATGGTTATCTGAAGAAGACCAATAGGGGTGTGACGGCAACAATCACCCTAGTTGTTCCAGCCGGCGTCTCGGTCATTGGTCTGGAATGGGGTCAATACCGGGTCACAGGCGAAATCAACCAAGATCAGCCGATAAGGCAGGATACAAACCTCTTTCAGATCACGTTGCAGCTGGATCGCTCTATTTTCAATGAGCAAATTCTCGACTTGAGCTGGAACGATCAGGTGATGCCGCTCATCATTGCGCCAACGTCGTCCGACAGCCGCAGGATCCTTCTACCGGTGGAAGCCCGAAGTTCGGCGCCAATTGCCGAAGTCGCCGCAGCCGTCAACGACAACACCGCGGCGATAAACGATGGTGGCTACAGGATCGCCGCGGCCGTCAATAACACCAGTGAGGCTATCATGGACGGGGGCCAAGGGATCGCGGACCTTTCCTCCTTTCCGATCCTCAACATTCCGCTCAATTTGGGAAACACCGGAGGGGGAACCGCCAGTTCGGGAAGTGGGCTGCGGCAACAAGCGGCCATGGCCATTCAGCAGGTGCTGGGCTGGAAGCCCCGCGATAAGGAACCTGCCGCGTTCATGGGCGCGCTATCACAATCGTTCGAACTCTCAATGGTGGAAGGGCATGTGGTTTCCCGCTGGACTCCGCGTACCTATACCGTGCAGACGGACTTCGCCGGCGGGATTTCCGGAGCGCAGGCGAGTCTCTATGAACGCGCCGTGAAGTCCATAGAGGAAGCCAAGAAACTGCTTAGCGGGCTGAAGCCGCTACGTGTTGTTGCCGATCCGGAAGACCGGGAGGCCCTTACCGGCTTGATCTCGGATCAACTCGACGAACTGGTCTCCGAACTTGGCATGGTTACCGGTCCCAGGGTGCCGCGCGTGGATGCCAACTTCGAGAGACTACTTGGAATTGAGAGTGTAACAACGGATCCGGACGTAGTGCTTGGCATGCTCGGTGACTTGCGCAAGGAATTGGGTTTTCAGATGTCAGTGTCAATTTCAATTTCGTTAACACCGGCCGATGACTACCGCGCACAACAGCGTGTTGTTGAACAGATCGTGAAATTCCCCAACGTCTACGCGGATACCAGCGGCATGCGCATGTTTGAATATTTGCAAGATGGCGTACGCCGGGCAGGGGCCGTTAAAGTGCTGTTTGGCACCGACGGACCGTGGCTGCATCCAGCGGTGGAAATAGCCAAGGTGCATGCATTGCGTTTACCCGCGGCTGACCAGGCGAAGATTCTTGGCGGAAACCTGATTCGCCTTTTGCGGAAACGAATGTTGCGGCGAACAGAGGTTGTCCAATGTCCAATCCCTGCCCTAGCCTAAAGAAGTCTGGGCGGCCGTATCCGCTTGTCATTGACGTAGGATGAGCGTCCGTCAGGGTGCGATCTTTAGGCCCTAGCTCCAAACCGAAGTCGGCAATCCGCGCATTGAGCCACGGGATCTTCTTCTCCTGAATCGCAAAGAAGAGCAGCGTATTCAGCACGGGCTTGGAGGAGGAAATTACCTCGCGGCGTTGGGACTGAGCGGCCCAGGTTCTTATGGTTCGTGCATCTTTCACAATGCAGCCTCGCCCGCCTAGTTCGGGCACGGGAACGGCGAGAAGGGCTAGCAGTTGGCGCCGGGTCATCCGAAAACTTGACAGGCGGTTCCATACAGAATATTTCGCTTCTCTTCCTCTTTGATTGCCAGTTGCAGAATTTTTGACATCTCGATATTGAGGTTCTCCGGCAGGTCCGAG
Organism: Acidobacteriota bacterium; assembly: GCA_025350695.1. Taxonomy (GTDB): domain Bacteria; phylum Acidobacteriota; class Terriglobia; order Bryobacterales; family Bryobacteraceae; genus JANXSF01. The sequence continues at coordinate 24,025 of JANXXI010000196.1, read as the reverse complement.
CCAGCCATCAACCTATTGCTGGGCACGCGTTGGAGCACCTCCAACACTTGATGAGGCATCAGGCTTGAGAGTTCAAGGTAGATATTGGGGAAAAGTGTTGCGGCTACAATCGCCTCCCCAAGAAAAATTCCTCCACCGCCGCAATGAGCCATGATTATGGTGAGTTGCGGGTAAGCCTTCGCGGCCAGTAGATACATGGACGGAAGGGAAAAGGGTATCCCGGCGCCGGTATGAACAATCAGCGCCATCTTATTTTCCAGCGCCGTTTCAAACAGAAAAGCACTCGATTCAAGCAATGGATTCAACGCCTGGTACTGTGGTTGAAACTTGAGGGCGCCGAAGCCGTATTGTTCGCGGCAGCGGCGGACTTCATCACGGAACTCCTGTTGCGGGACAAAGGGATCAAGGCATGCCGCGCCGACGAACCGGCCGGGGTAATCGCGAATGGCCGAGCCGATTTCGTCGTGTTCACGCCGGTAGTCGTCCACCACCGGGAAGGGAATGGCGACAGAGCGCTCGACGCCGAATTGGTCCATCGCCGCCACAATGTCAGCCGCATGGTGCCGCCGGCCACTGTGGCGCGCGGAGCCGATGTGCGTGTGCGTATCGAAAATTGCAAAGCCGTCTCTCATTGGTCAGTCATCGATCTAAAATTTAAAACTCAAGGCGAATTGAATCACGCGGGCGGAACGCGCCCCTGTAACTTGCCCGAGACGCGTGTTCACCTGGCTACCCGCCGCGTCGAAGCGAGCGGTGGAATCGACGGCGGAGAACTGCGTGTGGTTAAACATATTATAGAACTCGCCGCGAAACTGAATAATGCGCGATTCGGAAGACACGGGGAAGTTCTTGAAAACAGAAATGTCCCAAGAGTGGATGCCCGGGCCGCGGTAAACGTCCTTCGGCGCGTTGCCGAAATCGCCTCGCGCCGGACGAGAGAAGACCGTCGGGTCGAACCAGCGGCTGTAAGTTCTATCGCCGAATGGCAACTGCGCCACGGATCGCACATTGACCCGGTTGCCGTCTCCTCCACCAGTGAGGTCGGCGCTATCGACGGTTGTGAATCCCACACCGAAAGGAAATCCGTTGGCCATGGATCCCAACCCAGCGAACTGCCAATTGTCGAGGACCAACCGTTTTTGAGGTTCCCCATGGTACCGGATATTATATATGAATTTGACTTGTGTCAATTATAAATTAATGCGCAAAACTTGCGCCTCCGGAGCCGAGGAAGTTTGCCAAATAATGTTGACGGCCTCTTCCACTTAACCTTGAAAATTACAGAGATTTCGGTTGCCGTTGCTAGGTTCGCCCAATGTTCAAGGCTATCGGCGTAAAAACCTGCGCTACGCCGCCGCCGGGTGTTATTCCCGTTTGGCCGTGCCGACGCCATCCTGAATCCGTTTCAGTCCTTCTTCCCGGGCGATGGCGGCAAGCCCTTCGCAGATGGTCCCGATCACTGCCGGACCTTCGTAGACAACTGCGGTGAGGCACTGCACCAACGTGGCGCCGAGTTGGATTTTGCGCCATGCATCTGCCGCGGTGAAGACTCCGCCGCTGGCGATGATGATATGGCGGCGCGGGTCGATTCGCCGGTAGATTTCGGAAATGCCATGGTTTGCCGCCGCCTCGGAAGGCCAGCCGGACACCGCACCGGGCATTTTGTTCAGAAGCTGTCGCGGCGCTGTCATGCAAGCCGGTTTGCCAGACGGAAGGTTGATGGAAAATCCGCGGACAAAGTCGTAGTCGTGCACGGCGTCAATGAAGGAATCAAGAGTGGCTGGATCGGAGAATGGCGCCACTTTGAGAAACAGCGGCTTAACCAGATGCAGGGCGGCCACGGCGCGCATGAGCTTGCGCACACGGTTGGGGTCGGACACAAAGGCCCGGCCCTCGCCGGTATTGGGGCAACTAAGATTCAAGACAAGATACGTGGCTTGGGGTTCCAGCCGATTTATTGCCTGCACAAAATCAGCCACGATTTGTTCATCGGATTCGGCGCCGGCTGCGGGACCCCGATTGGTATTGACGATATTGATTCCGAGCGGAGTCTTCAGCCGCGAGCGGACGTTTTCCAATCGATGGGCCACACGCTCGGCTCCGTCGTTGGGCAGCCCATAGTTCACCACTATGGCGCGGTCTTGTGGGACTCGAAACAGCCGGGGCTTGGGGTTGCCGGCGGAGAAATCCGCTGATATCGAACCAATTTCCACGTGGCCGAAGCCGATCGCTTCCCACAGAGGGATGCCACGGCCGTTCTTGTCCCAACCGGCGGCAAGTCCGATTGGATGAGCGAAATTGATACCGGCGGCCTGCACGGCGAGGGAGGCGTGATCGAAACTGAACAGACTTCGCAGCCGCGAACAAAGCCATGGCGAATTGCTTACGCGCCCCGCGGTAGCCATGGCGAGGTCATGGACCGATTCAGGATCGGCCTTGAACAAGAGGGGGCGCAGGAGGTTTTTGTAGAGCGCGGTGGTAAGGATCATGTGCCCGATACCATGCTACAACGGCATCAAAGGCAGCCGTTACAGATCCACTTGCGCCAGCCAAACGCGACCTTTCCGACTAAACGGGGCAGCCGTTCGCTTCCACCGATTCTCGATGCCAGAGATTAGATAAATGCCGCCTGTGATATGATCGAACAACAAAAGATCCTGCCCGTGATCGAATCAACACCTCGGGCTTGTTTGGGGGGCATCCATGTTCATTAAATCCGTAATTCCATTCGTTGTTACCTTGCAATTGCTGGCTTCCTGTTTATTCGCGCAGGTCGATTCAGCCCGCATCATTGGCACGGTTAAAGACCAAGGCGGAGCAGTGATTCCCGGGGTGAAGGTGCAGATCCTCAACATCGCCACTAACATCGGTTATGAGACGGTTTCAAAGGCGGACGGAGTCTACGAATCAATTCCCCTGAAGGCTGGCGTCTATCGCGTAAGCGCCGAATTGGGTGGTTTCAAGCGCGCTATTCATGATGGCATTACGCTCCAGATTCAACAAACCGCTCTGATTGACGTGATCATGGAAGTCGGTCAAGTGACGCAGGACATTCAAGTGACCGGCGCCGCGCAATTGCTTAACGTCAACGAAGCGACGCAGGGGCAAGTGATCGACAACCGCAAGATGGTGAACTTGCCACTCAACGGCCGCGACTATACCCAACTGGGCTTGCTTTCCGGCGGCACCAGCCTGGCCGGGGCCGGCGCGCGCACTGGCGGATTTTCGGCAAGCGGCATGCGGTCCACGCAGAACAACTACCTGCTTGACGGTGTAGACAACAACAACGCGCAGATTGCATACCAGGGATTGCAAGGCGAGGCGGTCAAGCCAAATGTGGACGCGATCCAAGAGTTCAAGGTGATGACGAACTCGTTTTCCGCCGAGTATGGACGGGCCACAGGGGCGATCATCAACGTAATGCTGAAATCGGGAACAAACCAGATTCATGGCACGGCCTTCGAATTCCTACGCAACGAAAAAATGGACGCAAAGAATTTCTTTGATCTTGCGTCGAGGCCAAAGCCGCCATTTAAGCGCAATCAATACGGCTTCTCCGTTGGCGGACCAATCCTACGCAACAAGACGTTCTTTTTCGCCGACTGGGAAGGTTCCCGCATTCACGAGTCCAGCACGACTAACGCAACGTTGCCCACGGCGGCGATGGTGAGTGGCGACTTTTCGCAACTGGGCGCGAACGTGATTTACGACCCGGCCACTTACGATGCCGTTTCTGGGCTGCGGACAGCCTTTCCGGGTAACATAATTCCTAAATCGCGCTTTGATCCGATCGGCGCCAAGCTAGCGTCCTTTTACCCGGCTCCGAACAAGGCGGGACTGAGCAACAATTATTTATCGAATCCACCATTGCAAAACCAGCTGGATCACTACGACATCAAGATCGACCACACGTTCTCCTCGAAGGACAGCATCTTCACACGCTTCAGTAATCAGAAAACGTTTCTGCCTAGTTCGTTCGCGTTGCCGCCGCCGGCCTTCGGAGGTGGGCGCCTTTCTTCCACCACTAACAGCGGGAACAACTACATGCTGGCGCTCAATCACGTCTTCACACCGTCGCTGATCCTTTCGGCCAAAATCGCCTGGAACCGTTTCTACACGGATATTGAGCCACCACAGGAATACTACAACCAACAGCTGGGACTGAAGGGGGTGGCGACAACCATTCCGGGCATGGCATCGTTCACGGTCGCCGGCTATTCGAGTCTCGGAATTGGATCTACCACACCGAACTTAATCGGGTCGCAAAACCGCCAATTGGTAACTGACCTTACCTGGATTCGCGGCAAGCACACCGCAAAATTGGGCATCAATTTCAGTTTCCTGCAATCGTCGCTGATCAACCCGCAAGATGCGCAAGGCGTTTTTGCGTTTGATGGCAGTTACACGCGCAATCCAAAAACCGCGCGCGAAGGCAACTCAGTGGCGGATCTACTACTGGGCTTCCCGTTCCAAGCGCAGACCTCAACTTTCGCGTACATGAATCAGCGCACCCCGTTCTATGATTTCTATGCGCAGGATGAATGGCGTGTAACCTCAAAACTCACTGTCAATGCCGGCGTACGTTACGAACTCCATTTGCCCTGGGTGGAGACACGGAATCTTTGGGCGAACTTCGACATTGATACCGACCCTACGCGTCCCGCGCTGGTTGTGGCTAAGGACGGATCGAGAGACGATCGAGCGACGATCAGAACCGATGCGAATGATCTGTCGCCCCGCATCGGCTTTGCTTACCGGCTAGGCGACAAGATGGTGATGCGCGGCGGCTACGGCATCTACTACGCGCAGTACGAAGGCTTCGGAGGCGCGCAGTATCTAGAGATAAATCCACCCTTTACCTACAAAGCGCTGTTAACGACGAATCGCATCACACCCACCATCTCGCTGGTGCAGGGATTGCCGCCGGACACGGTCTCGCCGAAGAACGCGAGCAATATCCAATCGTCGTCTTACGATCGGAACTTGCGTCACGGGTATGCACAGCAGTGGAGCTATTCATTACAGCGCGAACTGCCCGGCGATGTGTTGTTTGAGGTTGCTTACGCCGCCAATGCGGCCCATAAATTGATGCGCCGCACCGAAGGCAACTACGCGCTGCCGGGGCCGGGCGACATCAACTCGCGTCGACGGTACAAGTCGATTCTAGTGCCCGGCAGTAATGTTTTGGTCGGTCCGCTAGCCGGCATCTTTCGGCAAGAAGCGACAGCAAACTCGAACTTCCAATCCTTTCAGACCAAGGTGGAAAAGCGCTACTCCGGTGGGCTAAGCGTGCTGGGGTCGTATATGTTCTCGAAGACTATCAGCGATGGGCGGGGCGAATCAGGCGCGGGCGGCGTTTCAAATAACAATCCTCAAAATCCGCTCAACTACCGGGCCGAACGTTCGGTGGCGGATGAGCATCGGCCTCATCGGCTTGTGGCGAGCTATGTGTACGAACTCCCGATTGGCCGCGGGAGGATGCTGCTGACCAACTCTAATCGCGTGGTGAATGGCGCCCTGGGCGGATGGACAACTGCTGGAATCTTCACCTATACAAGCGGCCAACTGGCTAGTCTACTGGTGCGCGGGGCACCCTCAAACACCGGCGGGCCGGATCGGCCAAACGTATTGCATGATTGGAAACTGACGAGCGGACAGGAGCTGCAGAGCTGGTTCGATACGACTGCGTTCACGGCCAATGCTCCCTTTACATTTGGCAACGCCGGACGGAATCTAATCACGGGGCCAGCGGTCACAAATTTCGATTTCGCTATCTACAAGGGATTCCGAATCACCGAGCGGATCAACCTGCAAGTGCGCGGCGAGGCGTTCAACGCGACCAACACTCCAGCATTCGGGTCGCCTAACGTGCAGCTAGGCGACCCAGCGTTCGGCAGTATTAGTTCAGCCGGTTCGCCCCGCAATTTACAGTTCGGGGCCAAGATCCTTTGGTAGGGATTTGACAGACAAAAGCATGCCCGATGCCATGGTTATAACAAAGGTTCGGCTGGCTCGATGATAGGACCAAGTTTCAGGCGGGATCCAACAACGGGTGGCAATTGCGCAGGCGCTGCTGACCAGGCCGCTTAAGAGGACGAGGCGTTTAGCGCGTTGGATCCGGGGGACACGGAAAGAAATGCAGAGGCAACTTTGGTGCGGGAACTACTATTCTTTTTATGACTCACAACAGGCGTGACGCGCTGCGCTGGGTACGCGGATCGTTTCTCTTGCCAAGGGCGAGCGTGGAGCGCGAGTCGCGCTTAACTGGACCGTGCCGCAGCCATGCGACGAAGACAACGCCCCGGAGTTGGAAGAGATGATGATGGCGGCCAGTTTCCGGGCATAGCGTGGCCTTCGCTGGCGCGGTGATGCGTTTTTCAATTTTCAAAGACCTACGAGGCAGTCACTTGTTCAGTTTGGCGCCGGTGCTTCGCCATTGCGGATTTCCCTCCGCACCGGGTGTGTTTATGGAATAGGCGGATCGGTTTGTGGACTCACTAATGGGTCAGGGGCGAACGGAGTCCGTTCTGTTGGTTCGAGGCGATGCGGTTTGTGTTCTTCGCGCAGGCTGTGAACCATTTGATTGAAGAGCGCGGCCAGCAATTCCTGTTGTTGGAACTGACCGCATTTTTTAACTTCGATAACGATCTGATTGCCGCAGATTTCCGGGGCTACGCCGGTCGTGAGAATTACGGGGCGGCTGAACTGCTGATAGCGCAGGGGGCCCTTGTGATCATTTTGATGAAGGCGCACATTGAAGATGCCTTGGGATAGATCCTTCACCACTTTTCGTTTGAACGTGCTAATTTTCCCGAAGACTTGAAATGCGAGGACGCGGTTGCATAGGGCCATGCGTCCGGCTTCGCCACGGCTTAGGGGGAACGGGAGCATGGCGCAGGTGGCTGGGTCGATTAGCTGGCGGAGGGCTTCAACTGCTTCGTCGCGAAACTCGCCAGTAAGAATTAGCGGGGGACAGTTGGCATCGGGCCGGAGGGCTAGTTCGAGCCATTGGCCAAGGGCTTTGGCTTGGTCTTCTTCGTTGGCCTCCGGTTCGTTAAGACCGAAGGCGGCGCGGAGGTGTTCTGGGAGCGTTTTCTGGGATTGTGTTGGGTGAGGAAGCTGGCGGGATGAGAAGGGGCGAAGGAAGCGGCTGGGGCCGTCGAAGTTGTTTTCTTTGATAGCCCACTGCTTTCCTGTTAGATGAACTACCATGCCACCGAGATCAATTTCGTATTCGCCGTGTCGCGTAGCGGCGCTTCGCAGGTTGATTGGCTGAACATTTTCGCGTGGCTGGGCAGCAGCCATTGCGTCAAGCGCGCGCAGGACCTTGTTATAAGTGATGGGCGCAGGAAAATTCTGAAAGTTTAATTTGGCGTAGCACCAAGTAAAGAATTCTTCGGACCAGACGGGGACGGCTCCGGCGGGAATTTGGGCATAGCTCTGGCGGGTCGGTGTGATCCAGAGTTTGACCTGGCTGGCGACAGCAAGGAGCGCGTTGTATGCGTTTGATGGCAAGATTTATCCCGATTCAAGAGTAGCGCGCCGAGCAAGGGAATCAGCTTCCGGGGAGCAGGCCATGGATTCGATTTGGTTCTGAAATGAAAGAGATAGATGGGTTGAAGAATTTTTGGACTGGTGGTGATGGTGCTTTGCAAAGGCTCCGACACGACTTGATTCTTACGCCTGCTGTCGACCTTGCAAAGCGCCGACGGGACGAATCCCGTAACCACCCCGCGCTTGCAATTATCTCACCCGCGGAATTTCAATGCCTATTCCGTTATTCGCAGATTGGCGAAATGCGCTATGGCGACCCAAACGGCCAATAACCTGAAGGCTTGTTGGTGTTGTGATGGCAAGAGTGAACCACCGAATTCGCCTGAAATCAAGCGCGGTCGTGAGGAGCCACGTAGATTTTGTTGTCATGATGGATCAGTCCGAGGCGAACCCTATCTAGCCAGCCGGTTCTACCCAATTCATTCTTGTCGATCATGGGGTCGGCAAAAAAGTAGACGATAGATTGAGTGGCAACACCAAGAACCGTAAGCTCAACTTCGTGCCCGTAGGCTTCAAACCCGCTGTTCGCCGTCCGGAAACGTTTAAGGATTCCGCTTGTCAAGTCGAGCCCTTACTGCGGCGAGTTTTTCACCGAGGGCAACCAGACGCGACCCATTCGAGCACCACCCACTGGCCAGCGAACGAACCAGATTCTTTTGCGAGCCATTGCAATTCTTCACGCCCTACGTTTACTGGCTCCGGGGATACCCAACTTAACCGCCCTACCCTCCTAAATCCCGAGCGCGATATCGTCTTTGATGCAATGGGGGACGAAGCGGCTTCCGTCGATCTTTTCCCAAAGGCTGACCGGCATGCGCTCGACGCAACGGCCCAACCTCCTGTACGATCTTGTGACGCGTCATTCATGACCCCTACTCAACGGCCACAACTGGAAGGGGGCTGCTACAAAGCGGCCTCGCGGACTCGTGGATTTTTCCTTGCAGACTATCTGCTTCGAGCCCTTAACGAATAGGTTTAAGGCTGTCTCCTACTTTTTGTAGTACGAAACGATCTTGATCCCGTCAAGAAACTGTGCTCCACCTTGAGCTTTGACCGCGCCCATCACAACAGTCCCAACATACGCCGGCCTCAGATGAAACCGATCTGTTATGTATGCTTGAACTCTAACGGCGCGGCGGCGGGCATCGAGGTATTGTTGCGATGCTTCCCCTTCCGCGGAGTAGCCCTCCACAATTAAAGGACCGTTTCGTGGGAGGCGCATAACTTCAGCCATAGCTGCGTCCAGCTTCTGTTTACCAGAGGCGCTGATCACTTCCACTCCCTTTGGATCTTTCTCGAATAGATCCGCAGCCTCTATCCAAGTAGGATACCGCTGAAATCCCTTGGCGAACTTGCCTGCCTTGTAGTCTGGCAGGTTGATGGAGGCCAGGTCGAAAAAGCCGCGCTGTTTGAAGTAGCCGCGAAAGAGGAAATTATGCTTCAGCGCTTCGGTGTCGTCAGAGAGGTCAGACATCGCTTCGTGAGCATCGGCCAGAGCTCTCTGAAGATTCTCAGCAACCCCACCCTCGCCGGAAGCGGACTGAAATTTTTCCACGGCAGCCTTCACTTGCAGTGTTATTTGCTCCATATTCTGCACTGTTTTACGCACTTGGGGCACAATGTCGCTATCATCCACCTTAGTGATGATGCTTCGCGCCCGGTCAGAGGTTTCCCGAATGGTCTGCACAGTCGCGCCGGCATCATGGATAGTTTTCTTCACGTCCTCCGCGAGTTGTGGGTCATTAAACAAGGCTCCCACTGCCCCTCGACCATCGCGAACTCCATCGGAAATTTCCCGAATGTTCGCCGCGATGCGGTTTGAGGATTCCATAATGGCCCGCACCTGCGGGGTTGATGTCTTTATTAACCGATTCGCTGAATGCGCGACATCGCTAATATTTGCCAGAGCGGTGATCACCTCGTCCTTCACTCCCGCCATCAGCAAGTTTACGTTCTTCACGGTCTCGCTCATTTGATCCATTAGGTCTCCCAAATCAAAGGGTTCCTTCGACGGAATTAGTGCGTTCTTTGGAGCGGGTGGGGATCCTTCCGTGCCTGCGCCTACATCAAGAAACTTGTTCCCAAGAAGGCCGTCGGTTTGGATGGTGGCTATTGAATCCTGCCGAACAATGGGATGCATTGTTTCGACAATCCGCACGTGCACCCGGAACTTGGCGCTGGGGCTAGCGGGGACCTCAATCACCGTTATTGCTCCGGCATCCATACCCGCGACCCTCACTTTGGATCCGACCTGTAGGCCGGTCACTTTCGCGAAGTCGGCCTTGACCTCGAAGGATTTTGTGAATAGCTGTGTGCTGTTTCCAATCAGAAAGAGCCCGAGCGCAAACAGGAGCAATGCCCCGGCGACAAACAACCCAACCATGAATTTCTTATTCGCTTCCATTTCACCCACCCTGCTTGGATTTCATGAAATCCCTGACTAATTGATGTTCACTCTGTTCGAGTTCTTCCGCCGTTCCTTCCGCCAGAATTATTCCGTTGTCCAGAAAGGCTAAACGATCTCCAAGGACACGAGCGCTGGGGATGTTATGAGTAACCACGACCAACGTGGTGTTGTTCTGTTTCACATGCAGCAGAAGGTCGTCAATTTCCGCGGACGTAATTGGGTCAAGCCCGGCGCTGGGCTCATCCACCAGCAAGATGGATGGCTCAAGCGCAAGCGCACGAGCTAGGCCGGCCCTCTTGCGCATTCCCCCGGAAAGGTCGGAAGGCATTTTGTCGTATTCCTTGCCGAGTCCAACTGACTCGAGGACCGACTGCGTGCGTTGATGAATTTCCTCACTCGATTTATCCGTATTGCGCTTCAGAGCGAACGCAACATTTGCGCCAACAGAAATCGAGTCGAATAGCGCGGCGCTTTGAAATAAAAAACCCATTTGCTTGCGGACGGGAGTCAACGCCGTGCTATCCATTCCGGTAATGTCGACGCCTGCCACTTTGACTGAGCCCGCATCGGGTTGTAGTAACCCGCAAATCAACTTCAGGGTTACGCTTTTCCCAGTGCCGCTGCGGCCTAGCAAGACATAACCGGTACCCTCTTTGACGTTGAAAGAAAGGTTGTTCAACACACAGCGCTTGTCGAACGATTTCGAAACGCCGTTGAACTCGATTGCATTTTTGGCGTCGATTTCACTCATCCGCCAGCCACCGGAAATAGGAATGCGATGAACTTCACTAGAATCACGTTCATCAGAATGAGGAGAACGGAACTGAACACAACACTCTGCGTGGCTGCACGTCCGACGCCTGCCGCCCCGCCCGTTGCGTTGTAGCCAAGGAAGGATGACGTGCCGCCAATGATCAAGCCGAAGACGACCGTTTTGAGTGTGGCTGGAATGAAGTCGGCGAATGCCAAGCTGCCGAAAGCTTGTGAGAAATAGAGCCGGAGTGTCGATCCGGAAATGATTGCCTCCGCAATGAATCCACCAAGCATTCCGGAAAAATCCATGATGATGGTCAACAAAGGCAAACATAACGCGCAGGCCACGACTCGAGTGAACACGAGATATTTGAAGGAATTCACCGCCAACGATTCCAAAGCGTCAATCTGTTCGGTAACCCGCATGCCTCCCAGTTCGGCTCCAATGCCCGCGCCAACTCGTCCTGAAATCAGCAGCCCGGTAATCAGCGGCCCGGTTTCCTTAACCAGCGCAAAAGCAAGTGCGGTGGGGATCATGGCGGCTGCTCCGAATCTTTCCAGCGTGGCGCGGGTGTGCATGGAGAGTACGATTCCCACGGCTAAACCGGAAAGGATAATTAGAGGGGTGGAACGCCATCCGATTTCGAAGACTTGTCTAATTACTTCGCCAAACTCAAACGGACGGCGAAAACATTCCCGAATAACTTGTGCGCCCAGCAGGCTTAGCCCGCCGAACCATTCAATCGATCCCCGCACGCTTCCGATGATCCTCTCTAACAAAGGAGATCCATCGCTTGCGAGTTTCGATTTGGGATCTTCATTAATCACTATGCCAACTAGAAAATGGGCAAATCCGGTCAAGGATTCTGCCCCCGCCAATTACGGCGAATGTTGTATTCGAGAGAGAAGGAGAGCAATTGTGAGGCCAAACTCGGCGACATTGAATCAGGTAAACGGGCTCATGGTCGAGGACTATCCAGGCCTATGCTTGCACAAACGGTCACGCAACTCCACACGAGCGCGCAAAAGTCGGCTTTTCGCTGAAGTTCCTCAACATCGGCAAGCAGAAGCGCATCTCGCAAGATCGCAGGCATTCGCCTTATTTCTGGAATAAGATCGGCCTTGAACTCTTGCTGGCGGTCGATTCTCCGTCCGTCCACGCGGTTCATCGAGAGACAGAAGGTTTTGGCGCATCTTCCTCAACCGCATGCGGCAGTGATTGACCACGATCCGGGAAAGCCAGGATGCAAATTTTGCATCGAAACGAAATTGGTGGATATATTTATGTTTGTATTCGTCCTTCGGTGGTTGAGCCAACGTCCATTTGGACGAAGTGGCTTTCTGATTTTTGACCTGAAGTTCGTTCACCACCTGCAGCACGTTCGGCACAGCGGCGGCCACTGCCTGCGTGCGTATCCGTTCGGATTGAGAGCTAGCCTCGCCGGTCAACGTGACCACGCCATTCTTTTGAGAGTGCTTAGAGGTTTTGCCAATTGTTCCCTGGAAAGAGCCCCATTTCACAAAAGAAGCCTTGCAATCGGAATGCCATGGAACTCTCTCGGGTTTCGCATCTGAACTGCAAATATGGTCAATCGACTGCATTGCCTCAAATCTTGGGGCTCAACAGCAATAGCGAGAAGCAGTGGTGTACCCTGAGGAAACATGACTATAGTGTTCGGCCTGTTAGCTGCCATTCAACCACTTCTGCTAAGCGATATCCCCGTTCCTTTGCGACCCTCTATTGCGGTGAACGAAAGGGACTTTGACGCGCTTAGAAATGACGTGCGCGCCTCAACCGCCCGCCGTCTTGGCGCTTCATGGAGAGAACACTTGGCTTACTTTGTACTGCAGTCCAAAACGTTCACGGATCTCGAACCAATCGAACCGGCAGCGAGTGCAGTTACTTTTCAGCAGTCAGGAGCCATTCCCGCAAATGTAAATGCGCGAATTGCAGCGTTCTTATCCGTTGTCAAGGTTGAGAGTCAGGATTCCCGGATCCAGCTTTTTCAAAATCTATTTGGGGAATCCGATCCGTTGCCGAAGATTGAGCAAGGGTACATGGAGTCAATGCGCTTTCTCTTCGAAAAGGAAGTGGAGGCATTGAACCAACCGAGCAGGACAAGGGGCGCTTTCATCGATGGCCTTTATCAGCGACGTGGACTGAGCATCGACACTTCAATCGAGGCGTCCTACGCAGTGTCCCGGGCCCTTGAAACGATTCGAAGGATCTCGCCCAATACTAAGATCCGTAGAGTTTTGGTATTAGGGCCTGGCCTTGATTTCGCGCCGCGTTCCGGACTCTTTGAACGGTATCCACCCCAGAGCTATCAGCCGTTCGCGGTTGCCGACGCGTTGGTGGAATTTAAGCTTGCGGACAAAAGTAAGATGGAAATCAGATGCATGGATATCAATCCCGCGGTGCTCAGTTTTTTGAACGACTTTCCGCGGGGCAAGCATCCGACCCTATACCTTCCGCCAATGAAGGGCGAAGCTGATCTGGAGCATTATTGGTTGCAATTGGGAAAGCACGTGGGGAGCAGGCGAGGAAACGTTTGGTCACTCGGTCGAACAGCGAGAAGGGTCACCGGAGAGCTAGCCGACATTCTGACGGATCGAATTCCAGGAGGGCAGGATTTGATCGTAGCCACCAATGTTTTGGTGTATCTGAACAAAAAAGAACTTCTGCTGGCATTGAGCAATGTATTTCAGGCGTTGGAGCCAAATGGCTGGTTTATTCATAACGATACGAGAGAGGAGATAGAATCCGTGACTCGCCTGTTCCATTTTGAACCGGAAGCGGCGAAGGCGTTCCTGCTTCGAACCAGACAGGACACAAACCAGTTTGACACCTACGTAATACACAAAAAGCGCTGATCCGTTTCCGGTCAGCGCTTCCGTGGGAAAACAAGTTACTTGCGGCGAATGATGCAGAGGCCAATCAAAGCAGAACCAGCTAAGAAGAAAGAAGCCGGTTCCGGAGTTGCGGATCCACTTGGCGTTCCAGTGCTTGTTTGAACGATTTCGAGCGTATCCAAACCGAAGTCGTTTCCACCTGCGGAGACGCTATTGTTGAACACCTGAACAGTGACCGTTCCCGATAGTGCCGTGAATGCGATTGACTGCTTCACCCAATCCGCGGCGATTGTCGCGTGACCGTTTACGTTTCCGCCAGCCACATTCGTTGTGAAGGACTGAAGAGTGGTCAGCAAAGAGCCGCTGGTTCCAACCCCGTCGTATACTCTCAAGCTTAGAGATGCTGGATCGGACAAATACAGTCCAGTGAACCAAGCGCTGAAATTATACCCGTTGCCGGCCGTGAGTCCGGTGCTCACGGTTTGGGTGTAGATGCTCATCTGATTGGCCACGTTGCTTCCATTCACAGCCATGAAATTGGGGCTGGATTGGGGACCTGTTGGAGCCCAGAAGCTGTGGCAGCTACTGGCGCTTGTTGTGACGGCATAGGTGCCTTCACCGAAAAGCGCCGCATTACCCGCGCAGCCCGAGCTTGGGCCAGCGTTACCCGCATAGGTCAACGAACTGGCGCCAGGGGCGATTGTGCCGGTGTCGAAGTTCTGAATCACTACGGCGTAAGTTGGAGCGCAGGCAAGCAATAACAGTGCCGCGCCAGAAAAATGCTTTGAAAAATGTAACAAGGCCTAATACCTCCGAAAATTTAGATCACTACTTGGGATTGGCTGGCTAGCAGAACTGCTGCCTTTCCTCTGATGACCAATATTGGGGCACTTTTCGGGGTTAGTCAAGACTACCAGGGGGCTTCAAAACAGCCCTGATTTACGTGTGTGAAAAAGTACTATGGAGCATTCAAAACCGCGTTCAAATCTAACTCCATGAGTATCAACGGCGGCATCCATTGAACACGATTTTCGAGAACGCGAATGCTTCAAGTTGTACTACGTGAAGAAAAGTACCTTCACCATTCAGAAGTTTAGGATGGAGAAGCGCCGGTTAACCGGCATTTGACTTCAAATTAGCGGAGCAGCGTCTTCTCGACGGATTGATTGTCGAATTGGTCAGAAACCCGAACGGCAATTGTCTGCTCGGAAACAGGACCCTTCTCGAAAGCAATAGCGTACGCATGCTCCTTAGCATCGGTGATACGAGTGGTTGGCTCTATCAAGGTCCATTCACCGCCGTTGACAGAATACTCGGCGCGGGAGATTTGGCTAAGAGCGTCAGCAGCCTTGAAGCGCACGGTAACCTTATTGCCCATTACGGTCGCGGCTAGTTCCATTATCTTTGGGGGAGTGTTGTCGATCAGGAACGGCTCGCTAACAAGTTTGCCTTCAAGGCCCTTCCCTTCCGGATTGCTTGCGCTATCGGATGCCGTCACTTGAAGCCTGTACTCCCCATCGGCAAAGGCCGTGCTATCCCAACTAAGGTGCCGGACGGTTAGCTTATCTTTAAGCAGTTTCCATTCCTTCTCACCCACTCCACGCAGCTCAAGCTTGAACTGAAGTGTGTCTCCGTTTCGGTCAGCGCTACGCCATCTTGCGCCGGTGAATCCTTTGGCGTAATTCATCTCCGTCGGGCTGGAATCGGATGAGGAGCTTGGCCCTGGGGGACGCTGACCGATCGCTCCAAGCCGGAAGTTCTTTGGGGAGGGCGTGGACGAAGAGGAAGTGGGCGGTGGAAACTTGTAGTTGAATGGAGTAACTTCGACTTCGTCCACCGTTGGAGCCACGTTCTTTGGAAGGTAAGCGATTTCAATTTCTGACACTTCCGGGGATGGGCCAGTGGTCGCCGCCAGCTTCATACGATACTGCAAAAAGCGAGCGGATGGCGAGGAAATTCGATCCGTCACCGTCGCCCAGGGGCTCCAATGGGATCCCGGGCGTTCCGTGTTGCCGGTGCGGGATTCCAAAGTCACGGACCCATCTGCTGTTTGCCTGCTGGTGATTCGACCCCATGAGGAGAACCAACCCGCGTCCAAAGCTTCACCGGTCACTGTTCCCGTTTTTTCAGTGCCGGAACCAAGCCGGAAAACTTTACCTAAGTTCGCAGCAGTCGTCAGAACCGAGCATTGGCTTTGATTGTCTCGCCCGATTGTGAGTTGTGTAATTTGCGTGGAGGTGCTGGCCACTAATTGCGTTGAAAGCAGATCACTGTCAATGCGGTAAATGCGGCCCTTGTTCCCAGTAGCCACCAATGGCTTTCCATCGCATCCAACGACCACGGAATAGACGATATCCTGGCTCTCGGACCATATTCGAGCAGGCGCGCCGTCAGGATCGATTCGATAGACCTCCGAACCTCCGCTGAAAGAGGGAGCAAATGAGAGCGGCGGAGCAGGCGGGGCGATTGGGCCGGGTCCAGTTGCAACCGGAGCAGGCGGCGGAGGCGGCGGAGCCGGCAGCGCGCTTCTGGCCCCACCTACAGCTGCAGCATAGACGACTCCGTCCTTTGAAACGGCTACTGAGGTCACTTCCTTCTTCGCGGCTTGATGAAGTACGAATCCGGCGCCGGCGGTGCTGATGCGTAGGATCAAGCCACCGGGCTCGGTTCCGACAATCAGGTTATCCTTGGAATCGATCGTCATCGACCGGGCATGCGTTTCTTCTGTCTTGTAGAAGAAGCTTCCCTTCCCTGCCGCCGTCACTTTGTGGATCTCACCCTTGTCGCCGGTCGCGACAAAGAGGTCGCCGTTTGAGCTTGACGAAAGCGCCCATATGTACTTAGTCTTCGGGTCATAGTACACTTCCGATTTGCCCGCGCTGTTTACCAGATATACTTTCCCATCGGGCGAAGTGGCGGCGAACACGCGATCCTTACTATCGATGGCGATGGCATGAATTTCCGATCCAGGCAGTTCCGCCAGTTTCTTTGATTTACCGTCCCGCCCGATGACAAACAACTTAGCGCTGGAAGCTCCTGGACTGCCACCGCCCGCGTAAATCAAACCCTTCGAGTCCTGAGCCACCGCCCAAAGATATGGTTCTTCCGAATCGAGCAACTCCACAAAAGTTGGGGCTAACGTCAGCTTTCCATCACTTCGTAACGCCACACGCTCAAGCTTGGCCTTATCGTAATCGGACTTGGAATCAAGCGTCCAGGTTTTGGTTTCAACGGCGATCGATGGAAGCGTCTGCGCCACTGCGAGGGCGCTCAGGAAGAGAATACTGTGATTGTTCATTAAAATGTACTGTGTCTTTTATTTAACGACGATACGGATCGATTGACTGCCGTTAACCACAAAGTCAAAGGCCGTGGATGACTGTTCGATCATCGTTTCAGGAGTGGTCAACAAGGGCTTTGAGGCTCTACCGCTTTGCATGATGTTGAGAACGCTGGAGGGCAAACTAGGCAACGTCTTGTCATCAGCATAAACGGTGGGACGGGATTGAACCAGGGACGCATACAGCTTGTTGTTGGTGCGCTCCTGGTTGATGAGCGAGGCGATCTCCGGAATCTCTATAAAACGATTCGCCGACGCGGCGAAGGATTGTGTACGGTTCAAAGTATCGCCATCACTCAATAGGATGCGATGCTGTCCCGAAGGGAAATCGACGGGAATTTTCACTTTTAAGGTGCGTTCCACACGCTCGCCACGCCATGGCCGCAGGAACACTTTCACCGGCACTTCCTGGCCAACTTCCACTTCCGGATTGGCAATCCACGCTCCTTCGATCACCGCAGTGCGCCTTTCGGGGATAAGGTCGATGGTTACGTCCACGGCCTTCAGATCGGGCATCTTCACAGTGTTTGCAAATAAGCGATTGAATTTATCCCCCCACCAGCTGGCCAGCACTACAGCAGGAGGCATGGGGGCTTCCGATGGAGCCTGCATATTTTGCAGCGCGAGCTTTTGGCCGCCTGCTAGTTCCACATTCCCCGAAAGCTTCCACGTTGCTTCGTCACTGAATTCATTCATCCCGCTCATGGAATTAAACAAGGTAATCATCATCAGCGAAGGGGTCCATTTCTGGTGAACAAAAATGTCGAAGTGTAGCTTCTTTTCCTTCATGACTTTATCGGAGCCGTCATAAGACCGAAGCTTGACGTTCACTGGAATCATTGGGGACTCTTCCCCTAAAACGCCCATGATGCCGTTGTGCCGGTCCTGCCGTAGGGCTCCGACGATCTCAGTTGCGTTGCCGAACTTGTTGGGTTGGAACTGGCTGGAGAGCACCATCAACACGTCGCTCTTGCTCAAAGGCATGCCCACGGGGCCAAGGTTCAAGAAAGGGTGCCCGAATGCTAGCACTCGCTTGCCATCGTTATAGGTAACGGTACCCATGGCAGACAGGCTCATATCGCCGGCTACCAGAATTGCCGAAACGGCATCCCCTGGCCGCAACGCTTTTTGCCACCCATTGACAGGCTTGCCTGCACGCAGCATGCCGGCCGCGCCGCCCTGTGCCGGCGTCATGCCGGCTTGGCTGAATAGTCCGCCGAACTGGTCAAGCACCATAGGTTGGAAGCCCGAAAAGCTAAGCGGCGTTTCAATCGGTATCAGCTGTTGGGATTGGAATGCGGGTCCATCGGAATTCGACGCCCGCTTTGCTTGCCCCGGAACCTTAGCATCCATCGGACGGGATTCATCAAACTCATTGATTTCCAGCATCATCTCAATCGGCGTGATGCCGCAGATGGCATCTGGAGAAAAAGTACTTAAGCGATAGGCTACCGCGCCCATCAGCTTGCCATCAATGTAGACGGGCGAACCACTCATCCCACCAGCTACGTTCGTTCGAATGGCTTTCCCGCCCATCTTGGCGATGATGATGTCCTGCCGGGGTCCTGAGGCGGACTTCCACGTGCCAATAATTTCAAGCGGCACGGGCTCTGCATCATAGCCTTCAAACACGGTCCAAGCCGTTCCTTTCATGCCAGGCTTTACATCCACCGCCTTCATGATGGTGACGGGCCCGGCAGTGGGACGCGTCATTTCAGCGTCCCAGGCAGGGATGGCGAATGCGAGCAAGCAAGCGAAAACAACTTTTGGCATATCTCTATTATGTGACAGAAAAAACCTAAGACCCAGTCGACCAGTAGTACTGGCTAGGGTAAGTTTACACTTGACCTTGCTTGGAGCGTGTATGTTACCAGTGCGTCAGCGAACCATCGGGGCGAACAAACACGTTGCTGCGTCCTGGCGTAGTTACTTCGCCGATCATCGTCATCTGCTTCAGATCGGCAGTCACACCCAAACCTGGGCGATCATTGCGCATCGCTTTACCCTTATTGAAATCAAGGCATTGTGGCAAATGTGAGATGGGACGGCCGCCATAGTTGTACTCCATGATGACCGGTCCAGGGAAGGTGGAAAGGCAATTCACTAGCGCCGCGGTGGCCACCGGTCCCGTGAAATGCGGAATGATGCCCACCGCGTGGGTCTCGCAAATCGCGGCGATCTTCATCATTTCCGTGATGCCTCCGACGTTGGGTAGCGTGGCGCGAATGTAGTCGATGTCGTGGTTCTCGACGAGTCTGTTGAAATCGTAGCGCTGCCCCCACTCCTCGCCGTGGGTCAGTGGCACCACCGTCATTTGCCGAAGCTTGGGGAGATCCTGATGGGCGTGTTCGTCGCGTACCGGGTCTTCGACGAAGTACGGCTCGAATTCTTCAATCATGCGGCAAGCGCGAACGGCGTCGTTGTAATCGAAGCGTTGGTGAAAATCGATGCACCAGTCGCCGTTCTTGCCGACGCCTTCGCGCAACTCCTTACAATCCTGAGCCACTTTGCGCACACGTTCATGACTATTGAAAACCTGGCCTACCGCCGTGTCGCCCGCTCCCATGCGGAAGGCGCGGTAACCGGCTTCCATGGTGGAAGCCGCGCGTTCCTTCAGGCTCAGGCGCTGGCCGGCTCTGGGCGTTGCTCCACCACCTGTTGCATAACATTCGCAATGTTCCCGGACGGCGCCCCCCAGCAACTCGTGCACAGGCAGATTCAGCGCCTTGCCCTTGATGTCCCAGAGAGCCATGTCGAGCGCGCCAAGTGCGTGTACCTTTTCGCGTCCCGGAGGATAGAACCAGGCAATGTACATTTCCTGCCATATGGCTTCGATGCGAAACGGATTCTTGCCGATTAACGTGCCAGCGCATTGCTCAAGAGTGTCTTTCGATCCGCCCTCGCCAATTCCCGTGATGCCAATGTCAGTTTCCACCGTGCAGATCATGGTGCTTTGGTTGAACAGTTCGTTCAGATTTGGTGGCTTATAGATGCGGATTCGAGTTATTTTCGCCTTCGGTAGGGCAGCTTCAGCGATGGTGGGACGGGCAAGGTGGATCGCCGCGGGAGCGGCGGCGAGAGTTTTTAGAAATGCTCGTCGGTTGGTCATAGGTTAGGGCCTCCAGGAGTTGGCGTAAGACGTAGCTTATCGCATTTGGCGGCTGGCAGGTGAGTGTAATGGGAGCATGACAGATCAGACTGTACAAGCAGCTTTGTCTATCGGAGTCCCTTTGATGGCTGTACTGGTTGGGATCCTCGTCAATAGCAGCAGGTTGTCAGACTTGCGTTCAGACATTCGATCTTTGAATCAGACTTAAGGGCCACTATTTTTGATGCAGCCGCTTGCAAGAAGCCAATCTTCGGCGGGTGTAAGACGTGTTGGATGCACGGCTGCGTCATATAGAGGAACGTCTGAAAATCGCTTAAGTGATTCGAAATAAAAAGGGCGGAACAGGTTTCCACCCATCCCGCCCGGTCCTTAACATTCAACAAATTTAGAAAACGAACTTTGCCCCTAACTGCACGACGCGAGTTGTGATGCCACGAACTCCACCACCCACTTTCCCGAAGGTCTGCGAGCGAATGTTCAAATCCACGGAACCCGAATCGGGATTGAAGTGGTTGAACAGGTTGTAGAATTCCGAGCGGAACTCGATGCGCTTTTGCTCGGCAACACGGAAGCTCTTATTGAAGCTGAAGTCTGTGTTGATCGACCCAGGAAGCCGAATCGCGCCGGTGCGAGGCGCCGTTCCGAAACGTCCGAAAGGTGTTTGTGCAAACGCGGAAGTATTGAACCAGCGTTGCCAGCTACGTTCCGAGCCATCGAGATTTGCCTTCTGGCCCGTAACATAATCGGGTCGTGAACCGATGCCAGTTCCGGTTGTATCGACGCCGAAGGCGATAGGAGCGGGGAAACCGCTTTGAACTGTTGTAATGGTGGATAGTTGCCATCCACCAAGCAGATAGGCCGCTGCGCTCTTCGAACCTTTGAAGAAGGGCAGGTCGTACAGCACGGTTGTGACAGACCGCTGGGTTTGATCGAATCCGGAAATTGAGCGTTCGTTGCGGAGATTGTAAAGATCCTGCACGCTGCGGTTTGCTTAGATCCTTCTGTGCCAACGTGGCTGAGACATCTAGCCCTCCCGCAATTACAGACCCTCAGGGGCCGGAGAAGAGATGACTATGATGGCCCAGTGGGTGCCGCAGATCGGGCGCGCTCGGAATTAGCTCGTGTCAAGAAATGTTTCTGCGATATGCTGAGACGAACACGATTTGAACCTGTCGCCCCCTAACAATTGCTTAAGTAATTCAAAACATGTAATACGGCCACCTGCTACGCTCACATAAATACATGGCTCCCATCCGCAATCTGCGCTGGTGCATCGCTGGGCTGCTCTTCCTGTCCACCACTATCAATTACATCGACCGCCAAACCCTTGGAGCCCTCGCGCCGCACATCAAGCAGGAATTCCATTGGAGCAACGAGACCTTCGCCTTGCTCATCATCTCCTTCCGTCTCGCATATACAATTGGCCAATCCCTCTGCGGTCGCATGCTCGACATAATCGGCACTCGTCGAGGCCTCAGTATCGCCGTGGCCGTTTATTCCACGGCGGCCCTACTCACATCCACTGCTACCGGCCTTGCCAGCTTCTGTGGATTTCGCTTCTTGCTCGGGCTTGGTGAATCGGCCAATTGGCCCGGAGCCGCCAAGACCGTCGCCGAATGGTTCCCGCGTAAGGAAAGCGGATGGGCCGTGGCGATCTTCGATAGCGGCTCGGCCATTGGTGGGGCCGTCGCGCCAATGCTCGTCTACTGGGTCTATCACAGCTTCGGTGGATGGCGGCCAGCTTTTCTGCTTACCGGCATCCTCGGCTTTCTGTGGATCCCGCTCTTCTTAAGGCTCTACCGAAGACCCGAGGAGCACCCCCGCCTGTCGCCCCAAGAGCGCACCTTGATCCTGACCGAACGCGCCGAAGCCGAGTTGGAATCCGCGGCCACGCCGCTCTCTTATAAACAACTGCTGACTCGGAAGGACACCTGGGGCATCATCCTCGCGAAATCGTTTACTGACCCGGTCTGGTTTTTCATCACGGATTGGTTTGCGTTGTTCCTGGTATCAAGAGGTTTCAAGCCCGAAGAAAGTTTGCTGGCCTTTTGGGCGCCGTTCCTGGCCGCCGATATCGGCAACTTCGCCGGCGGTGGCGCGTCGAGCTTGCTCATCCAACGCGGATGGCCGCTGATTCGCGCCCGCAAGGTTGTGGCCCTTACCTGCGCCCTGGGTATGAGTTCTCTCGCGACAGTCGCCTACCTTGATGGTTTCGCAACTCTTGTGATCTGCTTCTCGCTCGCCACTTTCTGCTATGCGGCGTTTTCCACAATCGTGTTGGCGCTGCCCGCCGACCTCTATCCGACTCGAAGCGTAGCCTCAGTCAGTGGCATGAGCGGCACGGGCGCAGGCATCGGCACAATCATCGCGACGTACCTAACGGGCTTCGCGGCTGATCATTATTCGTATAGACCGGTATTGATCGTCGCCAGCATCCTGCCGGTAATCGCCGGCACTCTGCTGATGGTGCTGATCGGCAGAAAGGATCACCAAAGAATTTTCAAACCGAGTTGAATATTGCGGGGACGGTTAGCCTGTCCGTTAATCGTGCCAAACGCCGGATTGCCGAACTGCACCGTGGGCCCGCCAAAAATCGGGTGGTTAAAGGGATTGAAAATCTCCGTCCTGAATTGCATCCGCATCTTCTCGTTGATCGGGAAAAACTTGTTCAACGATACATTCGTATTGATCGGCCGCGGCGCCCTGAATTTTCCGTTGACACGCGGCACATCGCCAAATTCGAAAAAGCTGGCCAATCGGAAGGCGCTCTTATTCATGTAGCCCGTACCGCCCGAAATCCCACCCAAGCGATCTTGTACGCTTCCCGAAGTGTAGGCTTGCGGATTGAGTGACGAATAACTGGGACGAGAGCCTCCGTAAGCCGCTTGCCCCGTCTCGGTGATCTGCAACGGAAGGCCACTTTGAATCGTGAAAATCCCGTTGCTCTGCCAACCGCCAACCAATGCGTTCGCCCAACGATTCATGTTCCGGCCAAACTTGCGCTTCTTGCCAAAGGGTAAATCGTAAGTGCCATTCATAGCCAAACGGTGAGGAATGTCGGCGGTGGAAACGGATCGCTCAATCTGACGCGCCCATGAGTTCTGGAAATTTGCGTTGCCTTCCCCCACGCTATCGGCCGTCGTTAAGTTATTGATGTTGCCGAGATTCTTCGCCCAAGTGTAAGCCAGGCGCACCGAAAGGCCTCCGCGCGTCTGCTTTGAAGCGGCCACCTGCATGGAATTGTAGCTCGCATTGCCCCAGGGCATGTACTGCATCGCCAGCGTGCTGTACTGCGGAAATGCATTCAACAATGTTTGCAACGAAATCGTCGCATTAGACAAATTCCCGGTTTTGATCAATCCATAGAATGGATTCGGTTGCGTCTTCTGTAGAACCGTCACCCTGGAATTGTCCCCAGGGGCGCCATAGTTAATTGGGTTTAGGTCGTTCGCACTGAAGTTCAAGGGAAGCTTTACACCATGTCCGCCGGCATAAGAAACCGAGACTACTAGAGCGTTCGGCAATTCGCGTTGAATTCCGAAGTTCCACTGCTCAACATAGGAGTTGGCTGCGCTAAAAACACCACCCGTAACGCCGGTGCCATATCCGGTGTCGGCGCCTTGGCTACTACCCGTCGGCCGCTGTACGGGAAACTCCGGCGGAAATGGATTGTCGAACGCGGCAATCGGCGTGACGCTATCAATCGACGTCACTGCCGAGTTGGTCACCGAATAGCCAATGCCTGAATTAATGATGTAGGCTCGCTGTGTTGTGGGAAAAAAGGTGATGCCGAATCCCGTACGCAATACGGTCTTCGAATTCAGCGAATACGCCAATCCGAAACGCGGCCCCAGATTGTGGCTAGTGGCCCACAAATTTCGTGGCGCTCCATCCTTGCCTGCAAATTGCACCGCGCCATACACCTTGCGGCCGAGTGTGGATTCCACCTTGCTCGACAGTGGACTCAAGACATCAGGGTTGAAGCTGGTTTGCCGGTCATACCGTTCGC
>JANXXI010000162.1 GCA_025350695.1 Acidobacteriota bacterium | reverse complement strand
GTAACCTCTCGACTAACCCATTTTTCTTCTAGGGACTTAGTCACTGTTCCGTTAGAATAATAGGCGCTATGAAACTTTTAACTACATTCATCATAAGTCTGGGCCTCAGCACAAGCGCCACAGCCGCCAACGCGATCGATGGGACATGGGTATACGAACGGACGGCGCCCAAAGGGGAGAAGACTCTGAAAATGTCGCAGGCTTTCAATCTAAAAGCCGAAGGCAAAAAGGTAACAGGTACGATCGTGCTGAATATTGACGGCAAGGCAAAGCCGCCCATAGAAATCAAGACGGGCGCCATTGAGGGCAAGAAATTCTCCTTTCAAACCGAAACATCGACCACGATGGGTACATTCCGGACAAAGTATGAAGGCGTAGTGGACGCGGGCGCTATCAAGGGAACGCTTAGCACGGATGGAAAGAGCGCCCCGTTCGAGGCGAAGAAAAGATAGCTTCAAAGCCGCATTTTGCGGGTGATGCCCGCTTTGAAACACCAATGGCTCCAGTCGTGAGACGGGAGCCATTAGCTTTCTAAATTAAATCAAAAGTTCAAGCGGCGTGTATGGTTTACAGCCGCTCAAGCTTGCACTCGCACTAGTTGAGGAGCGCCGGCAGACCATTGGAGCTGAACCGCATCAACGTACCGTTGAAAATGTCGGTCTTGAACCGTGGGTCTCCGAGGAGCGATGGGCCTGTGGCAGTGTTGGTGAGGCTCAGAATGTACATATTGCTGAGCAAATTATTGGTATAAATCGCTTCATACTGGGTGGCATAGGCGCCAACCATGAAGGACATGGTTGCCCCGTTACCTTGACCGCCCAAAGCGATGTTATTGCAGGCAGTCGGTTCATAGCTACCAGCCGTTGCGGCAAGACGGATTATCTGGCTAGTACCGGAAGGAGCACCATGGTTCGCACTGATCGTTCCAACTACCGAGGGACGCGCCAACGGATTGAGGAAATTCAAGTGGCCAATGGCAGAGGTTCCACGTTCATTGTCATAAACAGCGGATTGGGTGTTTAAAGTCCATTCCCCGGTTCCGGCTCGGAGGGGGTTGCCGGCGAGCGTGTTGCAGTTTGCTGTCTGAGTGGTTGAATTGAACTTCACCGCCTGGCCTTTCAACGTATGGGCCAAACCGATGTTGTCAATATACTCTTCATTGATCATAGCGATCTCGTCATAGGAATCCGTCTTAAAAACGAATAGCCAAATCGTATCTTGCGAGCCATCCGGGAAATGCAACGAACCGCCACGAATATTGTTCGTGTAAGACTGGCATTGATACTGCGCCGAAGGACCGAAACGGCGCGAGGCCATCGTCGCAAGCCTTAGGATTCTGTCGCCTGCGTTAACGGTCATCGTTCCGTCCACTTGGAGATAGCCCCCCGAGAGTTGCCGCGTCACATTGATGGTTCCGATGGCGGCGGATCCTTGTGGCAGGTAGTTGGTGGCTTCCCAGTGGAAGGCCCACTGGCCAACAAGCGGGTCGAACGGCTTGCCGGCGACATCGGTGATTACTTCGTTATCGCGGAAACCGCACAGTGATTGTGCTGAGACAGAGGTTGCCAGCAGCGCGGAAGCTGCGAGGCTGAGGATTGCTGGGGTAAACAATTTCATTATTGTTATCTCCTGTAGGATTTAAGAACAGTCCAGGACTATCCCGGACCTAGTAAGTACTTACGTACAGGAAAGAATCGTACCATGACTATTTATTAAGATCAACGGAAAACATCGGCCTTGTTAGGTGGGGGTGTAGTAACCCGACGGCCAGAGCAGAAAGCAAGCAACTGGAACTATACAAGAGGACTTAGTAAATGGTAACAGACACATAGTAAATCGGTGCAAAACAACCGCAAGCCTAGGGGCTGTAGCGATGTCATGCCGTGAACTTACATGAACAAAAGTAACTTCACACTGCAACTGCTTTGCTGCATTATGATGTCACACCGGTGCAACTTGTGGATAATACAGGAAAATATAACACCCCTTAACATTTCCAAGCTCCCCTCTAATAGACTCGTGTTATTGGCTTAGCTGTCGGCAAAGCATAATGCGTGTGAAGTTAGTCTTCAATTCCGGGCGTTTCCTAAGGTTGGTGGATCGGGTTCGAAATTGAGACTACTAGTACCAATTAGACTTCTTCTATTCGCAATGGTAATGCTAATTACGATTTGAGCCACTTACTCATAGAACTACTATCACTAAGTAGTAACTTACTACCTCGCGAGTAGCGAATTGACAGCCATGCAGATACGGTAACAATGCGAAACCTTATACGCATGGATAGCGGTATGATGCAAAATGATTTTAAGTGGTGCAACAGGGTTAGGTTCTATCTGTGGAGCCCATTTCACAATTCTGAATGCCGACTCCCTTATGGTCGCGGCTCAGTAAGGGATTGATTCCACTGAGCCGCGCGCGTCAGCAAGCGGCCTTCCAATACTAAAGCGCTAGCGTGGGGTAATCCAGGTAGCCTTTCGGCCCAGGTGTGTAGAATGTCTCTTGGTCAGGCGTGTTTAGTGGCGCATCCTGCTTAAACCGTTCCACCAGATCCGGGTTAGCCAAGTAACTTGCGCCAAACACAATCGCGTCGGCCCGACCGGTGGCTAACGCTTCACTAGCTTCGGCCTTCTGAAAACCACCGCCCAGAAGGAGTGTGCCGGAATAACTCTTGCGTATGGCGTCTTCGGCTCCGATGCCGGCGCGCATTACATGCAAATAGGCCACATTCATTCCATTAATCGCATTCACCAGCGCCAAGTGCGTGGCGATCGGATCCTGATCGTGAATATCATTGAATTGCATGCCCGGGCTGACCTTCATCCCAACTCGTTGTGGGGCGCCGGCCGCTTGGATCATGGCCTGAAGAGTTTCCACCACGAACCGGATGCGATTTTCAACCGGACCGCCATAGGCGTCCGTTCGGTGGTTTGATCCAGTCGCGAGAAATTGATTGGGAAGGTATCCGCTGGCGGCATGGAGTTCCACTCCGTCAAATCCAGCTTCAAGTGCATTGCGAGTAGCCTGGGAAAACTCTGAAACGACCTGGGGGATTTCGGACAATTCCAAAGCCCGGGGCATGTCGTTCGGTTGCATACCTTGCGCATCGGTCCACATTTGGCCCGCGGCGCGAATAGCCGAAGGGGCGACGGGGGCATCGGGAATGGTTCGGTTGGCTGCGTGGGAAATGCGGCCCACGTGCATGAGTTGCAGAAAGATGGCGCCTCCCGCATGGTGCACGGCGCTTGTGACCGATTTCCAGGCTTCAATTTGCTGAGGTGAATAGATGCCGGGAGTGCGAGCGTACCCCATCGCCATGGCGCTGGCGCCGGTTCCCTCGGTAATCAACAAGCCTCCGGAGGCGCGCGATGCGTAATACTCGGCCGCCATGGAAGAGGGAACGGCGTCCACTCCGGCGCGGGAACGCGTCATAGGAGCCATTACAATGCGATTCTTCAGAGTAAGCGAGCCAAGGGTGAGGGGTGAGAATAAAGTCATTCCGCTTTTGGATGAATTTAGGGGAACGAAGGGAGCAGAATATTAAGGTGCGGGGGAACCGCTCTGAGTTGGCGGCTCCCCTGGTTGCATTCGACTATTTGGAATCGCCGCTAGGTCCGTAGATGCTCGGCACTTTTCCACCCATGGGCCTGAGATAGGACGAAAGTTGTCCGCGATGGTGGACGCTGTGGCGCAATGCGAAGTCAACGAACGAGGCCGCCGGCATCTGCATCATGCCGAAAAAGTCGATATTTGCCGCCGCTTTTTCGGGGCTCAGGGCTTTGATGCGGTCTAGGGCTTTAGGAAGATTGGCGTCGTAGTAGGCTATCACTGCCTCGGCGGTTTTCGGCTTTTCACCTCCTTCAGCGGGCGCCCCAAAGGCGCCGTCGGCAATACTGTTTAGAAACCATACGTCGGCGCTGGCAATATGAAATGCCAAATCGATGGCCGACATGCAGCGGTCCGAAGGTTTGTAGGATTCTTGACCAGCGGTCATGGCGCCGATCACGTGCTTGGTGGTCTCAGCTTCACTGGTCCAACTTTGGCAGGAATGATCCCGTAGGAATTGTGCTTGTTCTGTTGTCATAATGGGGGCTACCTCGCCAAATATTATGACACGCCCAAGTTACAAATAGCTGTATAATTTCGGTTGCCCCGTTTTTCGCGCAGAGCTAAACCGCAGAGCCAAACCAATGACCAAAGCCATTCTTGAATCACACCTTCGATATACCGCCTGGGCTAGTGGCCGTCTTTTAGAGGCAGCCACCGAGCTCAATGACAACGAGTTGAATCACGATTTTAAAACAGCGGACAAGAACGTCCTGCTGACGTTAGCCCATTGCTTTGCCGCGGATCGTGCGTGGTTCCACCGTGTAGACGGAACGCCCCGCGCCAATTTCCTCACCGATGAAGATCGCAATCTTCAAGCTCTTCAATCAGAGTGGCCCAAGTATTGGCAACGGTGGCTGGAACTACTGGCGGGTGAGACGGACGATTCGCTGGCCCGGATTATCACATTTATAGATCTGAAAGGGAAACAGCATCAGCAGCCTCTGTGGCAGATTATTCTGCACATGGTGAACCATGCAACCCATCATCGCGGACAGGTTTCCGGGTTCCTGCGCGCGCTGGGCAAAGTACCGCCACAACTTGATCTGATCTTTTACTACCGGCAGGCGGGGTAATGCAGCATGGGTGAATCGGTACAGCAACGGCTAGCCTCGCTTGATGTCTACCGCGGCGCTACGATGCTTTTCATGGCATCTGAGATCATGCGGATTTCGCGCGTGGCTGAGGCGTATCCAGGCAATCCCTTCTGGCAATTCGTCTCCTTCAATACGAGCCACGTGGCATGGGCCGGCTGGTCGCTTTGGGATCTAATCCAACCTTCCTTTATGTTCATGGTGGGGGTCGCGCTGCCTTGGTCGATCGCCAGCAGGAAGGAAAAAGGGCAGACTGAGCGTGACTTATGGCTACATACCCTGTGGCGATCTTTCGCGCTGGTTGCGTTGGGGATTTTTCTGCGAAGCGTCGGCAAACAGCAGACGAATTTCACGTTTGAAGATGTTCTGACGCAGATCGGACTGGGGTATCCGGTCTTATTCTGGTTAGGCTGGCGAACACCAAAAGTGCAGGCCATCGCGGCGGGGGTGATCCTTGCCGGGTACTGGGCCTGTTTTGCGTTCTTCCCTGCTCCGGCGGTTGGATTCGATTGGCCCTCGGTAGGAGTTCCGATGGATTGGCCAAATCACCCAGCCGGCTTCGGTGCGCATTGGGATAAGAATACGAATTTTGCGGCATGGGTGGACCACTGGTTTCTCAACTTGTGGCCCAGAGAGAAAGCGTTTGAGTTTAATGGCGGCGGTTATTTGACGCTTAACTTTGTACCCTCGCTGGCAACAATGATTTTCGGCTTGTTGGCCGGCGGGTTGTTACGTTCGGCTAAACCTGATTCAGAGAAGGCGCGTGCTTTACTAATCGCCACGGCGGCGGGGATTGTCGGGGGATGGTTGCTTGATCTCACGGGAATTTGTCCGATGGTTAAGAGAATCTGGACTCCATCCTGGGCCTTGTTCGCCGGGGGTTGCACATGCGGTTTATTGTTGCTGGCCTATTGGCTGGTCGATGTGAAGATGTCCCGGAAGTGGATCCTGCCATTCACGGTGGTGGGGATGAATTCGATTGCCATGTACTGCCTGGTGCATTTGATCGACAAGTTTGTCGGCGAGTCCTTGAAGGTGCACTTCGGCCGAAGCGTGTTTTCGTTGTTCGGACCGGCATTTGAAAGGCCATTGGAAGGACTCGCGGTGTTGTCGGTGTTGTGGCTGATTTGTTATTGGTTGTATCAGCGTCGGATCTTCGTTAAAGTTTGATGCGGCTTCGGTTTGCCGATTGGCGGAATGGGTCAAACGTACTAGCAGGTGCTAAGGAGCTTTTCCTTAGAAGGACGTTTGACTTAGGGGCAAGGTTTTGGTGTAATAAAGGTGTCGATTCCGACGAATGCTCCTCAGTAGCTCAATGGTAGAGCACTCGGCTGTTAACCGAGTGGTTGTAGGTTCGAGTCCTACCTGAGGAGCCAAATAATTTTAAACGCGTCCCGGAATCTCTACGGTACGTTATTCACGTCTCAACTCCCTTCATGAGGCTGTTGTCGGGTATGCAGTGCGGAGCGTACAGGGCTCCGAATTCCGCCGGATGGCAGGCGCAACCTTCTGCTTCTCCCCAGCCGCATGGCTTTGGGCAATC
>JANXXI010000157.1 GCA_025350695.1 Acidobacteriota bacterium | reverse complement strand
CGGATGCTCGCTGCGCCATTGCTCTAATCGCTGGCTCAGCTCTAATAAATCAGGGGAAATCGGTGTCGCTTGTTGGGGCATGTCTCAACTTACGCCTCATCGTGGCGGCGAGTCACGCACTATTGCCGAAAGCTCACGATTCCGGTGAAGAACGTGTTGGAGGACGCGCTGCCGATTGTGTTGGTGAAAGCGGAAAAACAGAAGAGAAAGAAAAACAAGACCGATTTTCGAGATGCGATTAGTTTGGGTCATCAACACCGGCACGGGATGTTGACCGGCAGTTACTTGCCGGAGCGTGGAATCGTCGAGTTGCGGGACTTAACGAGGCGGAGAAAGAAAGTGCTGGGAACAATGACAAGCGAGAAGAACCGGATCCAGAAGATATTGGAGACGGCGAATGTGAAGATCGGCAATGTAGTGAGCAATGTGTTTGGCATCTCTGGACAAGATATGCTCAGCGCGTTGTTGTCCAAGCAACCAGCAAGCGCCGAACAACTTGCGGAGATGACCCGTGGGCGGTTGCGGGTGAAGATGGGAGCGTTAGCCCTGGCGCTGGAAGATCACTGTATGAATGATCATCAGAGGGTCGACTTTGGGCGGTGGACTTCTTTACTTCAGGGTTTTTGCGATCGAGGTAATCTTCAAACTCTTCTGCGGCCATGATGTCGGCCATGGGGATGCCGTGCTTCTCTTCACTTGAAACAGCTATGGACATTGGCTCAGCATTCGGAAAGGTATCGAACAATTCTGCTACAATTTGTTTGCAGCCTTTGATGTTCGTCGTTACGCAATCGACCACTGGGACCAACCAACGATGGGAATTCAATACGAAAATGCGCCCATAACCGAGGCGCTCATCGACATTCGGGTAGAACTCCTTCCAACATCCAAGCTTCCAATTCTAGAAGGACTACATGGTCTAGTCTCGGGCCAGTATCCTGAAAAGCAGCAACGGTTGTACGTGCAGGGGGAATTTTCTTTTGGAGCCGCATCATCACAGGCTCATCCGATTGGATTCACTTTCCGCACGAAGGACGGAAAGCAGATTTTTCAGGCACGGTTGGACGGCTTCACCTTTAGCCGTTTGAGACCGTATGGCAATTGGGCGGAACTACGGGATCAAGCTAAAGAATTGTGGCATCTGTACCGCACAGCCATCGGTGCTCCAAAAATTGTAAGAATTGCGGTCCGGTATATCAACCAAATCAATATCATTAACCAGGACCGTATCGACTACAAAGATTACTTTCTTACCTCTCCAGAAGTTTCTCCGACCCTACCTCAGGAACTTGCAGGATTCTTTATGCAGTTGAGAATACCTCAACCCGAATTCGGAGGCATGTTGATTTTGACTCAGTCAGCGGATGTCCCGGCCTCACCAGAACCACATGCAGTAATTCTTGACCTTGATATGATCAAGGAAGATCCCCAGTTCTCCTCAGATGATGAGGTCTGGTGCATGCTCGATAAATTGCGTAGTAAGAAAAACGAATTCTTCGAGGGGTGCATAACAGACAAGACACGAGCACTTTTTGGAGAAAGAAGAAACTACTAGATGCCAATTACGCTGCCTCGACCTCCGTCGAGCAAGATAACAGAAGTATATGCTTGCCAAAATGATTCCGCACAAACTTCAGCGGATTTTTCCAGCATTCTTAAAGATCTGCTTAGAGGCAGTGCCTTCTGGATGAACAAAAGCTATTTCGACGATGCAAGAAGACGCCTGCAACAAACTGCAACTTTAAGAAAAGATTGGGATTCTTATGGTGGCGAGCCTCCTAACCTTACGTCTCGGGAGCTAGCGGCAAGAATTATTACTTTGATGGAGCAAGAATCGCTGCCCCCTTCACGGTTACTAGCTTCGTCAGAGGGTGGGATTTGTATTTCGATAGTTAAAGGTCTATCTAGAGCTGAAATTGAGATTTACAACAGTGGAGAAATTGCGGCAGCCACTTATTCCGACCTCGAGCAACCCCTAGCTTGGGATCTAGAATCCGACGAATCAGCTATTAAGGACACCATCGGGAAAATCCGTGTACGTATCTCCGTCTAACGCTCCCGATCGAATGTATCGGAAGGGACGTCCAGTTATCCCTACTTTCGATTTTGCAGAGTCCATATTTCTGAGATACGGTATCGATGATTTCTTAGATGGGCAACTGATCCCAGCCGCGATCAGATTCCCCAAACAATCTGTTAATCGGGGATCCCTGAGCAAACCGGAAGATGTGTTATTTCATGAAAATGGCAAATACGATGGTCTTGGTGCAGTCGCATTCACCGTTGTCGACATTCCCGAGAGGATTATTGGTGATCAAGGTTCAACCTACGTTTTTTTCATGCACCACGATCCCCATGAAGACAATTACGCCCACAGCGAAATCTGGTCAGATCAGGAACAAAGGACCGGCGAGTATCGGAAACCGAGCCCATCGGTCAAACTAAAGTTTAGGATTCAGCTGTGTCAGCGAATTCGTACTGAAAGTATTCGCATAGAGGCAGTTCGGAAAAGAAGCTAACCCGTCATCCGGGGCTAGTTATGAACTCCGGTTGCGGGACAAATTGAAGCTGTTTCCCTCAAGTGCCGGAAGGGTTCAAAGACTTGGCCAGCGTTGGGTGCTGCGAGTTTTTGAGCAAGTGGCCTAGCCTGGAGCAGTTGCAAAAAGCCAAGCGTTCGACGCTGGCGAAATTCGCGCAGCAACACCGCATGCCCGAAGATTGCATCGAGCAAGTACGGACTGCCCGAATGGCGGTGGAAGATACAGCGATCCTTGGAGCAGGTCTTGAGACGATCACTGCCTATGTTGAGATCATTGGTTCGCTGCGCCAAAAGGTTCACCAGTTCGACCGGCAGTTGGCTCAAAAGGCCAAACAGCATCCTTGCTTTCCTATCGTGGCTTCATTCCCCGGAGCAGGACCGATGATGAATCCGCGTCTGCTGGCGGTGTTGGGAATCGACACTGGGCAAGGGGCCGACGCCGCCAGTTTGCAAAATTTCTCCGGAATTTCTGCTGTGTTCAAGGGCAGCGGCCAGAGCCGCAAGGTCCAAGCGCGCATCGCATGTCCTTGGTTTGTTAAACAAACATTTCATGATTGGGCTGGCCACACTATGAAAAAGTGCGAATGGGCCCGACAGCTCTACGAGCAAAAACGAGCGATATGTAAAAAGCTATTGACATCACGACTCAGATTTCTTACGGTCGCGGCTCGCCGAACTCGTGTTCATTTGATTAGCATTGCGAAACGCACTCGTTAGGAGACCCGAATTTTGCTCTCGGGAATACTTACAACGGAGGCTTCGGCAACTTCCCGACTACCCACGGGGCCACGCCTCCGGCCTTCAGCGGTCGCCGAAACAACTTGCCACCCTCTGCGGCATAGAGCCAATTCCAATCCTTACCGGCGAAGGCAATTGCCGACACCACACCGTGCTCCGGCGCGTTAAGGATCATCGCCGAACGACCGTTCGCTTCCGTACCTTGAATGCCGATGGCAGTGGCGAAGTACACTTGCCCAATGGCATCGACGGCCGCCGAACGCGCCTCGCTCATCCAACCTGATTCAGGCATTTCCAACCGATAGAACGGCTCGCCGTTGATCAGCGCCCCCTCCAGCCCAACCTGGAATGACCAGCTAAAGCGGCCTTGCGCGTCGGTGACGATCATCATGCCGTGGTCGGGGCTCAATGCCAATCCCGAGGGTTGCGCGAGGTCGTTTCCTTGATACGCCGTGCGAACCTTTCCAGCAGCGTCCACCATCCCGATTGTCTTGCGCGCAGCATCAATGAAGTAAACAACTCCAGCGGCGCTGACTGCCAGGCTGGAGGCTTCCACGTTTTGCGCCACCGTCTTTTCCCCGCCGGATGCCGAATAAACTACAATTCGTTTGCGGGCTGGTTGCGCCGCGTACAAGCGTCCTTCGGAGGCTGCGGCCAATGCGGCCGAACCGCCGCTGCTATCTTTGAAGACACTCACTTTGCCGTCAGCGTCTGACTTATAAATGCGGTTTGCGGCAGGATCGGCGAAATACACGATCCCGTCGCTCGAACCCACCGGGCTTGCCACGGTCTTGTAAGTCTCGCCAACCTGCTGCCAACCTTTATCAGCCGATACCAGCGAGTAAACCTTCCCACGAGGATCCCATCCGGCGCGCTGCATTCCTTCCGGTTCCTTCACCACAATCGGCGCGGGATAATCGCGCCACAACCAACGCAAGGCCTCGGGCATGATAGCGGCGCCTTGCTTCATGTTGTGGCCTTCGTCGCCCAACACCAGCTTAGTATCGTACCCGGACGATTCAAACGCCTCCTGCATCACCTTGTTATTGACCGGCCAGCTGCCCGCGTAGAACGTTCCGTAAGGCTGCTCCGGAACGATGTGATCATTCTTGCCGGCTTGCAGAAATACCCGAAGAGGCTTGGGTTCGGTCTTGCGAATCAGACCCGGAAGTTCGTCGGCGCCCTTCATGGCCACAAAGGTTCCGATGAAGCTGAGGACGCGGCGGAACTGGTCGGGCCGGTTCCAGGCGGCGGCGAATGCGCCCACTGCGCCGGTGCTAACCCCGGCCAAACCGCGGGCGTTCGGGTCCTTGGTCAGGTTGTATTTCTTGGCCACCTCGGGGATCAACTCGTCAATCAGAAACTGCGAATATCGGGTGCTTAGTGAATCGTATTCATAGCAGCGTTCGTAGCGGCTCATTACTTGAGGCGAAGCGGCGGGCAGTACGCCAGGGTCGACGAAGATGCCGATCATCGGCGGGAGGTCGTGCTTGGCAATCAAGTTGTCAAAGACAACCGGGACACGCTGTGCATTGCCGAGCGAGCCGCTGCCGTCAAGGAAGATCATGAAGGCGGTGGGTTTGGACGCGTCGTACTGCGCGGGAACGTAGATTGAATAGTTGTGCGGCGTTCCGGGATAATATTTGCCGGGCGCGAGCACATGCTTGGTAATGATTCCTTTCGGGACGCCCTCCTGCGGCTGTGAATCGGGACCCAGAACATATTGGCCGGATGCACAACTGGCGGTTAAGCAGAGGGCGGCGAAGAGAAGTGGTTTCATCCGCACTATCTTTTCAGAATGTGCAGGAGAAGTTCAAGTGGTCAGGAAGTTCAAGACGCGATGCGTGCCCCCACCTGAATCTGACGCGCCTGCCTTGCCCCGCTGATCACCCCAATCCCGGGCCACCGAAGCTGCGCCAGGTAGAGCAAGATTCATATGATTCAGGATATTGAAAGTCTCCCCGCGCAACTGAGCCTTTATCCGCTCGCTGAACCGGAATTCGCGTTGCAGGGAGAAGTCCGTGGACGTGACGCCTGCGCCGCGCAGCATTCCCACTCCCTGATTCCCAAACGTGTACGCAGCGGGCTGGGCGAATGCCGAAGTGTCGAACCATTTGGCGACACTGCGCTGGCCCGTGTCGAGATTTGGATTACGCAGCACATCCGCCCGTAAGCCACCAGCGGCGAAGGCATTCGTCGTATTCGTCTGCGTAGTCACATAAAAGGCGCGCCACTTTGCAGTGTAGTGAAGTTTGACAGAGTCCAGTTGCCCACAGCATGCCGCAGCGCATTGCCGCTCATCCAGCGCTGACCGCGCCAAACGGCAGTTCATTAAGCCACATTGAAGACCATGCGATTGCGGACGTCGTTAGCTGAAGGGCCCAGTCGGCGGCGCGGTTGTGATAGTTGGAAAATGGGCCGCTATTGGCGCCCATAGTGCCGCCCGCCTAATTCGTATGAAATGCCCCTTTGGACTTAAAGACGTTAGCAGTATCGTATCCCTTGCTTTTTCGCACCGCTGCCGGTGTTCGTCCATCGGTTATTCTATCCACCTTGGCGGACACGCTGAATCGTTGGACGGAAATAGCTTCTCACCGCTTACAACGCTAATCGGTTTATTTTTCAACCTTGCTATATTGAGATTATGATTGCGTCCGCAAAATCTGGTTCTGCAGACGAAACATCCTCCCATCCGGTAACTTATCCCCCAATCAAGAGATCGACGCGTTTTCTTGAGACGTTCACGACCGTCCGATCGGCGTTACAGCTAATTGGGCTGTCCGCCTTAATCTGCTTGATCGCCTCCAATAACCCAGCCCCAATATCGCTCGGGATGCAATTAACAATGACTTTCGCCGGAACCTTGCTGGTCTGGTGGTCTGCCGCATTCTTGATCCTGTGCACATACCTGGCTTCTTCCGGCGCATCGTTCAGCAGCCTCTTCAATGCCGCCGTCCGGGCTTCGATTCCCACTGTTTGGTTCATCCCCGGCTATCTGCTCTTATCCACTCCCAACATTGCATCGTCTGCAATAGGAGTGCTGCTGGCCGCCAGCGCCACCCACCTCTTGGTTTCTCGCCGCTTGTCGAATCGTAGGATCCGGGTGAACAAGCCCCCCAAACAAGAAGACATCCTTTTCCAATCGGCGCCCGTGTCCAATCGGGGAATCTTGCCAGTCCTGTTTGGGTCTCTGATACTTGAAATCAGTTTAAGCGCACTGCTGGCGGGGCAACCCGTCGCCGCCCTGCTGTTAGCCTGCGCCACTGCCGCGATTTGGACTTGGTCTTCCATCGCCAGAGGCGACTATCGTCCCCCGGTCACGCCTGCCAACTGGCCCCACTTCGCGTGGAGCGTACTTTTCGCGGTCTTGATTCTGACTTCGTTGCCGGAAGTTAACCGACGTTTGGGGATATCGGAAGAGACGACGAACCTTGCCGGGAGCCAGGGAGTGCCTTTAGAGCCGAACCCAAAAGAATCGGTCGCGCCTGCGAAAAAACTCGCTATACCTTCTAAAAACGGTATCCCCGGCGTCATCCTGCGGCCTAAAGGAATGGCCCCGCAGAGAATGACTGTCGCCCTTAAGCCCACTCACGCTCAGGTGTTCCTGGGCAAGGCGCTGAAATTCCCCTTCACCGGTGAATATCATCTTTATGCGGCATCTTCCAAGCGCCCGCAATTTGATTCCGCAGTCGTCGAAGGTACGCCGCTAGATGCAGCCTACAGCACTCTCGACTCTGGGTATTTGGTTACGGAAGCGGTTCAAGCCCTCTATCCGCCAATGAACTTCGCCGATTGTGAAAAGATTCAGGTAAGTCTTCTGAGTAAGGACGGAGGCGTTGGAATCGTGGGAATGCAACTCCTCGCTCCGGGTGCGGTTCGCGACCTGGGGACAGACCTACTTGGGCTAAAGCAGCGGGGTGCGGAGGAAACCCTCGAATTCGCCATCCCCGCCGCCATCCGGGGCTTCGAGGCCCATGCGATTCGTTTGGTTTTTGATCGTGGCCCCAAAGAAAGGCACATCAGCAGCAGAGTCGCCGTTCGCAGTTTTGCGCTTATTCCCAGGGAAGATCCCTGACCCTGCCTATTCGGAGAAGGCTACCGAACGCGCAACAACTCGCTTAACTTCGCGAGAAATATATCCATTGCCACTAGCGCTGCGTTAAACACTTGGCCGCCAGTCTCGCGGGCAACATGCGCTATCACCGGATTCACCCGATCGTCGAAATGCTCCGACGCCAGTTGTATGAAATAAACCGGAATCCCCGAACCCCTTGCGGCCTCTAATGCTTCCTCCGACCCTTCCCCATTCAAGCCCTCTTTCGCCGAACTCATGATCACAATGGCCCGAGGCGTCCGTACCCCTGGCACTTGCCCCAGCGCGGCCAATGTCGAACTGTGCCACAAGGCCCTGAGACTGCATCCGGACTTCGTCCGGCATGGTTTGCCTAAACGTTCCCCAACCGGATAACCAAAAGCCGCTCCCCGAAAAGTACGGATCATCGAGTCGGGGAAAGTTACGATGCCGCTCACCACCCGTGCATCGCGTTCCGCCGTGATCAAGTAGAAAGGCGTAGACGGCTCGACGGTGTTTTTTAGGAACTCTTCGATCCCGCCAAAGGAACGCCGGAAGGCAATTTGGCGATTCCCACCAATGTCCATGATCAAGGCCACCGGGGCAGGCTCAAGACGAGATAGCTCAGCTTCTCCACTTAGTAAGAGTAAGGCCAATAAAGTAGGTGGCATCGAGTGACTGTGAGTAGATTAACAGCGAAACCCCGATAGGCCCGATAGGAGAATCTACTTAGTCCCGCAAATTGCAACTTAAGTAATAGGTAAGGTTTGGAGGGTGGCTAGAACTAAACGCTTTTGCGAGGCATTCTTCAGCACGCTGCGCCATTCGCCAGCGGACTTGGCGCAACACGCCAACTGACATTTGTTGGATTGTCCTCATGCAGCCAATCCAGATAAATCAGTTCGTTCAAACACGGGCCATACCATGCATCGCAAGGTAGCTCCGCTCCAGTTGATTGGCTATCCGATTGGGTTCGTTTGGCATTCCGGTATGATGCCACCACGGCTCACAGCGTCTCCCCTCCCTGAAGCTTCTTGCGCAAAGCCCAGTCGAACAGATACAATACACCCGGCAACGCGAGTGCCATCAATACATCCGGTCGAGGCAACTTAATCATGGCCGAAAACACAACTAAAGAAAGTAGCGAGATCAATGCTCCGGCCAATTCCCAATTCCAGTCAACAAGCATGCCCGAGATGGAAGCCACGAGTAAAACAATTCCGGCCCACTCCCGAAACAAAGTAGGAGGCCCAAAATGCGGGTTAGTAAACTCGCCTGTGACCAGAAGAGAAATAAGGCTAAAATCAGTAGGCTGCAAACCCTCGGAGCCACGGAGAATGGAAATCCCTAATTCCGTCCTAGACCCTCGGCAAATAAGGAAACCGCCAAGCATGACCACTGGCCATAATTGACCTCGCCAAGCCCACTGATTCATCCGCTGTCAAGAGCCGTCGCGGAGCGATGGCCGGGCCGCAATCGTGGCCCATCCACACCAACATCTGCTTGACCGCCGGGTTTATCGGGTAGCGCAAAAGTATCTCTATCAGTTCGTTGATTGCGGCCTGTGTCGCACGCGCGCCAACCCAATCGGCGGAGCGTGCCTGCTTATACAGTTTGACGAACAGCTCCGGCATCACGTTATAGGTGCTTCCAATGCCGCCCGATGCTCCCATCAGCATTCCCGCCACCAGCATTTCGTCAAAACCATTAAAGAGAGTCGCGCCACTGTTGCAGACTACTGACATTTTGAAGAAGTCGGAATCGGTGAACTTCAATCCAGCCACGTTTGGAATGGAGCACAATTCCAGAATCTGGGCGGTCGAGCCGATGGAGGAAGAGAGACTTGGAAAGTAGTAAACGAAGAAGGGTAGAGCCGTGGCTTCCGCTAGCGTCTGATAGTAGGACTTTACCTCGACGAATGAATAGTTACCGATCGGCGGCAGCGCGCTTAATGCATGGGCTCCCACACTTTCGGCGTGACGCGCCAGGTCTACAGCGTCAGCCGTGCTCGCCGCCCCAACATGCACCATGACCGTCTTTGATGTAGGAGAATACCGGGTCGCCGCCTCGGCTACCAGCTTTCGCTGCATAATCGATTGCTGGAGGCCCTCACCGGTTTGGCCACAAACGTAAAGACCATCCACCCCCTGTTCATACACAAATGCGAGCAACCGCTCAAAAGGCTCTAGCTGGAAGATCCCGCTTGGATCAGTTGGGGTCACGATTGCGGGCAGAATGCCCTGAAGTTTATTCATACTAAGTTTAAGATAGCACCCGCAGAAATCGGGTTTTTTTCTGAACTAATTTGGCGCTTTTTATCCATGGAATACGCTTATTGAGTAAGAGCGCAGTCTGGAAAGGTACGTTGGTACAGTTTCCGTTATCACCTACGAAAAGAATTGCGCTGATCACTACCGTTTGAAATAGACTAATATCTTAACGTTTTACAATAGTACACAGTCGTTAGACCAAACGGGGGGATGGAAGCGCATGGTGTTCGACCTTAACTATTTGGTTCGACTTCGGAGCAAAGACCCGCAGACGGAGCGTCATTTCGTCACGCATTTCTCTACGGTAATATGGTTTCGACTCCGTAACCGATTGAAATCAAAAGAAATGATAGCCGATATCCGACAGGAAACGTTCTACCGGGTAATGCGGTTCGTTCTTTCCGACCAGCCGTTCGAACATCCCGAGCATCTTGGGGCTTTCGTACAATCCACCTGTCAAAATGTCATGTTGGAATTCCTTCGCGGAGACGCCAAACACGCTCGTCAATCCGAGCCGCCCCCCGATTTACCCGACACGCAACTCGATATTGAAGAGGAATTAGTGACAGAGGACCGCAAAAGAGCGATTCAGCAAGTCTTATCTCAACTCCCCGCCAAAGACCAACAGATATTGACAATGCTATTTCTAGAAGAAATCCCCCGTGAAGAAGTTTGCCGCAGGTTCGATGTTGAGAGCGATTACCTGAGAGTGCTTCTGCACCGGGCCAAGCTAAGATTCCGAGACATATTGAACGGCGCGAAGGTCCGAGCCGCACATTTCTTAACTATAATTATATTTTTATGAAACGAATGCGCATTGAACTTCACTGTATAGCTGGAAGCGTCTGAAGAATGGACCATCAACAGGTAAACAGTTCTGGATTTATCGAGCGTTATGTATTCGGCCACCTCACCCCCCAGGAGATGGAACAACTCGAAGTCCATCTGTTTGAGTGCTCTGAATGCGCATCCCAACTTCATGAGACCGCAATGTTTCTTTCAAACGCTCGCGTTGTCCTGCGTGAGCGGCTCCCTGAAGCGGTAGGTCTAATGAAGAAGCACGAGCTCGGTCCAGAACGACTTAGTGGCCTTCTTCAGCGTTTCCATCCTAGCCTATTGACTGCAGCGCCCGCGCTCGCCGCTTTAGTCTTTTTAGGTCTGTACACCCACGAGGCGTTGGTCGTAAACCCAGCGCTACGCAGAGAATTAGCTGAAAGTGCTCCATCGGAGGCGTACTTTCACCTAACAAGTGAGACCAGGGGCGAAAACGAAAAGGAAGTCTCCCTGCCCCGTACCGCAAAAAAAATCACCGTCCATTTTGATGTCCGATACAGCACAAGACCACTGAGCGTTACCTTTGCAAAGTCGGGCGGCAAGGTGGTGTTTGAGCGCTCCGGTCTTCAAGGGCCCCAAAGGGGAGAAGAGATGTTTGTCGACCTACCCGTGCAAGATCTGACTGCGGGAGAGTATTCGATTGAAGTTCGCGAGGATCCTCTCCGGTCGGGCGATTCTTTTGCGAACACGAGATTCCAGCTCCAATTCAAATAGAGGAAAAAACATGGCCGACAGGGCTTTTTTGTACCAGGCAAGCGCAGTTGGATTTGCCGGAAGAATTACTTTGCCCATCCAGGAAACAATACTGGGGCAAGCAACTTGCGCGCTCCCAATGGGTGGTGGTTATGCACAGAGCAGCGTGGAAAATTTCCGTTGCGAAAACATGCTTACCGTCGGCTTGGCCAAAAGCCAAACAATCGGGAACTTCAGCCAAGCTGACAACGCTTATTTTTCCATGGCTTCGGTTGTAGTCGAAAAGATAAACATGATGGACATGATCACCTGTGACCGGCTCACCATGCGGATTTCTTCGAAAACCGCTAAGTCTGACCAGCCCGTCGAACCGGAGATCACGCCGTTAGGCTGTTCGTTTGAAAACCTTGTTATCAACGGAAAGCGTTACGACGTCCAAATGGCCACCGATCTGTTCAACAAGTTCGCTACCTTCAACAGCCTCAGCACCTCCGAGGGTCGAAAAGAGTTATCATCATTAGTCCTGGCGCAAGGTTCCAGTTCAATCGAAGGGTATACGATGGTCGGAAACGAGGCCCAACTTGGTATCGTCAACCATGAAATTGAAGTCCCTCATTTCGGGAAAATCCGGCTCGCCAGGCTTTTCTGTACGCCCCGGTCACGGCGCGTCAGCATGATGGAGGTTACTTTAGGATGTCCCGGAGA
Source organism: Acidobacteriota bacterium (assembly GCA_025350695.1). Taxonomy (GTDB): domain Bacteria; phylum Acidobacteriota; class Terriglobia; order Bryobacterales; family Bryobacteraceae; genus JANXSF01. The sequence goes on along the minus strand of JANXXI010000157.1, from coordinate 3,351 downwards.
GGGTGGTGGAGAGTTTGGAGGCGGAGCAACCAATGGCGAACCTTTTCCGCCATAGTTTGCGCCGTAGTCCTCTCGTTTACCAGTTGTTCCAGTCCGCCTGATATTTCAGAAGTTACAGCAAAAGTAAGAGGCCTCTCCCAAAATGGAAACTGGGAAGAGGCCTCTTCTTTAGTTGACCAGCAATTGCAATTAACTCGGTGGAAGCCTGATTCGGAGGCACACTGGATCCTTCGGCTCCTTAAAGCTGAGCAACTCTCAGACGATCGCAAATGCGACGAGATCTCGAAAATCCTTGGCGCTACCGCACCCAAAAATGAATTGCTTGGCGCCGAACGGCTCATGCACTTGGCCTATTGCAATAAAGACGGGCAGTCAAAGGAATCACTCGAGTCTGCCCTTGAAATAGCCACTCGGCACAACGCGAAAAATCTAGGTGGCCGAATTCTTATGAGGCTAGCCATGATGAACTTTCGTGAAAAACAGTTTACCAAGGCCGAAGAAAAACTAAAGCTGGCTCTTTCACACGCCACGGAAGAACAAGACGAAAAGCTGATGGCGACCTGCCTTCTCAATTTGGCCCTGACAATGAAATCAACCAATAGATTGTACGAGGCTCTCCAATACGGCGAAGAGGCGAGAAACCGTTTCGTAAAGTTGAAACATCGACAAGGATTTGCGGTGGCAACTCAGAATCTGGGCGCTTACTCAATCCAACTCGGAGACATCGATAGAGCTAAGGCGCTGCTCGAAGAGGCTCAGACGAAAATGGGAACCAGCAGCAATGGCTTGCTCACCGACCTTGGAAATGCCGCCGAAGAATCCGGGGATTTCCGAACAGCGCTCGACTATTACAAAAAATCGTTGGCGATCGCCCGCAATGATGGGGAAAAGGGAAGATCTCTTAGCAACATAGCCCTTGCCTACGTCGACCTCGGACGCTACCAAGAAGCCGAAAGGGTAAACGAACAGGCGCGACAAATCTTTTTAGACACGAAGAACGATTCCATGCTTGCCCATACCAAGCTTAACCATGCCCGGATAGCTCAAGCCGGTGGTGGTCACCGCTCAGCGGAGCAGAATTACAGCGAAGTGTTTCGAGCCTCGGATACCGCCAATTTGCGGGAAGAAGCTGCTTACCGCCTCGTTTCGCTTTACGCTCAGTTGAAGCAACCCCAAAAAGCCGATGTCACATTTCGGGCAGCTAATGAATTAGTCGAGCAGCGAAGACAATCCATGAATAGCGACGAATTTCGATTGATCTATTTCAGCAAGCTTAAGCCGCTATTTCATGACTACGTACAGTTTTTGGCTTCGCAAAAGCGAACCGCCGAAGCCCTTTCCGCCGCTGATGGTGGGCGCGCGCGGGCGCTTGGCGACAGCTTGGGCGCGAGCGTTTCAATCTCCCCCGTTGAAATCGCCAGAAGATCAGGCCGGACAATTCTCTATTACTCATTAGGGAAACAAAAATCCCTCCTATGGGTCATTCGCCCGTCCGGCATTACAATTCGAGAGCTGACCGGCGAAAAGGAGATAGGGGCCTTAGTCGATGTCTATAACGATTTCATACGAGCCCAACGCAAGCCAGAAAACTATGCCGCCGAACGCGCCAAGCTTTTTCAAGAGGTCCTTGAGTCGGCCAGAGCGCTAATTGGTCCGCACGACAAACTGCTGATAATTCCCGACGGTCCTTTGCACTCAATCAACTTCGAAACTCTTCCCTCTTTTGGGGAAAAGCTTTACTTGATTGAAGACCATGAAATCGAACTGGCTCCCTCGTTGCGGCTGCTGAAAGATTCGCGTCCGAGCCACACTGGAGCGAATTCGCTACTGGCTATCGGAGCTCCCGATCACTTTCCCAGAGGATTCGCCGACCTACCGGGCGCCAAGCGCGAAATGGCGCAGTTACGCCAGTCTTTCCCCCCCGATTCATCCACCTTTCTGGAAGGACCCACTGCCGGCAGAAAGCAATTACTGGCCATCGCGCTGGAAAAATACAGTCACTTGCACTTTGCTATTCACGCCGAGGCCATTGCTTCCAGCCCCCTTGATTCGTCGCTCATTCTACGAGACGATCCCGCGGGCTTCCGGGTCACTGCCCGCGAAATCGCAACAAAAAAACTCATTGCCGAATTGGTAACCCTTTCGGCCTGCCGCGGAGCGGGGGCAAAGGCAATCTCCGGCGAAGGTTTGGTTGGACTCTCGCGCTCCTTTCTGCAGGCTGGCGCCAAACGTGTGGTGGCGGGCCTGTGGAATGTAAGTGACAGGGACTCGCCAATCCTGTTTGAGAAAATGTATGCAGGCATTGCCGAGGGAAAGGGGCCGGGCGAGGCGCTCCAAGCGGCCAAGTTGAACATGATCCATTCGCAAGAGTACTACGCAAAACCATACTACTGGGGACCGTGGCAAATGTACATTAGCACCGTGCGGTAGTAGCTCGAAATTGAAATCGGAGATTGATCGAATGCTATGATGATGCTGGCGGAGGGCTCCAAGCTGGTGGAAGTGAGAACTCTCGGGTTCTTATGAAAGCCTCTCCGGGGTTACCCCGGGGGAACGTGACAAACTGCCAATTCATCGCTCGATCCTTTTTAGGGCGCTATCACGCCCGTGCGATCGAGCCGGACTAGACTCGTTGGAGCCCTCCAACTTCCCGCCATGACGAACCACACTTTTGTCGCCCTGCTAGCAGATACTTTCCTTGGTGGCGAGCAAACCTCGGACGCAGCAGCGGAACGGGTAACACAGGCAGTCGGACAAGAGTGGCGATGGCTGCGCTCATTAGCCTCCCGGTATGTTCTTCGGTTCGCGAAGGGACGGCCGAAGATCAGAGGAGTAACAGAGTTTCTTTGGGCCGACGTCCGCTTGCGCCTCTGCCTTAACAAATACCGCGAAGAGATTAAGCTTCTAACAGTAGCCCCAAAGCAATCGCTACTGCTCATGGCGCCGGCGCAAGTTGCGAATAGTTGGAATGTACCTACCATCGAAACCATTGGGGATTTGGCTGAGTGGCTGGAACTGGACATCGCCCAACTGGAATGGTTCGCTGATTTGGAGCATCGCAACCGGCGGAGCGGCGTTGCAAAGTTGGAACACTATCACTACCGCACATTGCCGAAAGGGTCGGGCGGTCTGCGTCAGATAGAACAGCCCAAGCCAAGGATGAAGCAGCTGCAGCGGAAGATTCTGGCCGGTATTCTTGACCTGATGCCGGTTCATGCGGCTGCCCATGGCTTCAGGCGCGGGCGTTCGGTGAAGACATTCACCGCCTCGCATGTGAACCAAGGCGTGGTATTGCGGATTGATCTAGAGGATTTCTTTCCCTCCATTTCATCCGCTAGAGTCGCGGCGCTG
>JANXXI010000082.1 GCA_025350695.1 Acidobacteriota bacterium | reverse complement strand
CAAACGCACTGTACCGGTTACTCATCACGAAAAGCCTTCGCTGGCGGTCGTGCTCGCCGGTTGCCTGTGCCGCGCTAGCCAGGGGCGTAAAGATCTGCACCAGCATTTGTAGAATATCGATCGAATAAATCGAGAGCCTCGCTCCAATGGAAAAGAGCGTAACGGATTCGACTGACAGCATTTTCGCAATCACAAGCGAATCGAGCTGAAATCGTATCGGTTGGGCGACCGCGATCATGAACCCCACAATTCCAAAGCTGCGCAGTTTTTGGAATGTCTCCCAATTGGTATTACGCCACCGGATTGTCATTCCCGGATACACCCGAAGCGCGATCACCATCAACAGCAGAGCGCTGAGAAAATTCATCACAATGGTGATCACTCCGACGGTCAGAATCTGATGACCCCGTTGGAGAAAGAAAACCAGCAAACTGGCGCGAATCAGCGTACTGCCCGTCTGGATCCACCCCATGACCGAGAATCGCTGCAGTCCATCCAGAACACTGCCGAAAAAGGCCAATGGCGTGGTGATCGAAGTCCCGACCCCAACGATCAGCAGAAGAAGCCGCCCCGTTCTTTGCCACTCTGGCCCGACGTTGAAAATCTGGTCAAAGAAAAAATATACGATGCCCGTCACCAGCATCATGACCACGGAGAGCATCATTTGGAAAAGGAACGACGTGCTGACCACCCGATTCAGTTCCGTGGTGTCTTTGATCGCTACATAACGGGAGACATAGCGGGCTGTCGCCGGACGCAATCCAAAATCAAGCAGGCCATAGTAGCCGGTAAACGTGGTCAACAAAATCCAAATGCCATTAGAGGCGTCCCCCACATGACGCAGCACAATAGGGGTCAGTAAGAAGTTCGCCGCCACGGTGGTCCCCAGGCCCATCCACCCGCCGGCAACGTTTTTCAGCGCCAGAATCCGGTTCTTATCAATCATGGGTAGGAACTTTAACCATTACCGGAGGACTTTATCAATTCTTGGAACAGATCATGGACCGCGCGGATATTGTCTTGATCAACGGTTGGATTTGCTGGCCGTATAGGCTTGCCTGCCGCCAGTTGGAAGCCTATGGCTTCCACCAGCGCCGCTTGATCGCCGACCGGCATCAGCCGTACACCCGGGGGGCGCATTCGATTATCCGTGGCAATTACCGGAGTCCCCAGATGAAGCGCTTCCCGAACGGAGATAGAGTCGCCATCATAGTGAGTGGTCCGTAAAAAGATATCGGCCCTGGCAATCGCGGCAAGAGAAACATCATGAGGAACATCGCCCGGCATCAACACATTTCCGGCATAAGAAGTGGCGGCGATTTGATCCCGCAATTGGGCGCCCAGGCGTCCTTCTCCAAGGATCAGGAGCCCGGCGCGGGGATGTTGATCCAGAACCGGGCCCAGCGCGGCGATCTGCAGCGGAAAATCGTATTCCGGCTCTAACCAGCCCATGCTTAGCATCACCGGTTGATGGGTGGCGAAGAATTGTTCCATGGCGGACGGAAATTCGACTTCAGGAACTCTGGCCGGCAACGCATGAGGATATATAAAACGAATTCGTTCCGGAGATGCGCCAAACTGCTTCTCCATCATCGTGGCGAGCGCCTGGTTGACGGCAATCAGCCGGTCGAACTGGCGGAATACGAAACCTCTCAAAGTACGCGGATGAACCGTTTTTCCCGAAGGCAGTGTGGGATAGCCGCCGGAGTGAAAGGTGAGGACCGTCTTCTTTGCGGGAAGCAGGCAACACAACCACGCCAAGAGAAGCATCCGTAGCGAGAGTTCACCGCCAATATGAAAATGGATAACTCGCGATGGTAGACGGAGCAGGAGTAGCACAACAGCGAAAGGACCCTTGGGGAAATAGATGTTGTCGTGGTCTTCTTGACGAAAGCCGGTCAGGTTGATCACCGAACAAGGATGTCCGCGCTCCAGCATGTAGTTCCGAATAGCCACGAGGTTCGTTTGCACGCCTCCGTTAGGTGGCGGATAAGGCCCAAGGAAAAGAATTGGGAAAGGTTTCACAGAAAAGAATGTATGGAAACTAGCAAATAGGACGGGAGTGTGGTGTGTCCTATCTAAACCATAATAACAATATGAAAACGCTGTCCGGGGAGACTGCCTCCAAAATCAAGCGTTAAACATATCGACTCCACTAGAATATAGGGATGGATTCCCCTTACCTCCAAGGGTCTGTATTGGAAAGCCCTGTAGGCTTGGTGCTGGCTGAGTCCGGAGGACGCGTCAATGCGATGACGGTGAGTTTTTTCTCGGAAGTCGCCCATCACCCGACTACTTTATGGGTATCCATCGCCACCCGTTCCTACACGCACGAGCTGATCCAATCGAGTAGCCGTTTTTCCCTGATCGTACTCCACGAAAAACAAAAAGACATTGCCGAAAACTGCGGCTCTGCGTCCGGCCGCGACCGGGATAAATGCGCCGGTCTGAATTTATACCGCGCGGAGAATTCGTTCCTATACCTTCCGGGCGCGTTCGCCTCCATTTCCTGCGAAGTGCGCAGTGCCCGTCCGGTGGACCAGCACACGCTTTTTATCGCCACCATCCTATCCGGTGAATCGGATTCTAAAACTTCTTTTCGCCGCCATCTGCTTACGACCGATCTTCTCTAAAACAATATGCGAGTACCCGCAGCTACCATTTGGGACACACGGATTCAAACCGTTTGCGCCGTCATCAGCGCCCAGGATGAAGACGATGTGGAACTTTGGATGTCCGGCAACTTCGGCCAGGTGTCCCTCAATGACCCGCGCGTCATCATCAATCCAAATCGTCTATACCCGATCGAGCAAGTAATTCAGCGCAAGCGCCGCTTCGCCATCAACGTTTTTGCCGTCGGCCAGCGTGACGCCGCAATCCGTATTATCAACGTGCGGCGCCGCACCCCAGGCAAGACCGCGGTTCTCGGGCTCCCCTTCGCTGTGGAAGCTAAATACGGAATCCCTTACATCACCGATTGCCTGCGGACTGTTTTCTGCGAAGTCGAGGAAGCGTTAGAAACCGGCGACCATACAGTCTTCCTCTCGCGTGTTCTCGAATCAAGACGGAACGCGAACTACGCCACACAACGCCCCCTTCTCTATCCCGAAGTCTCAGGCTCCCCTTCCCGCTATCCGCGAATCAGCGGTCTGGTGCGCCGCGCGGTCACTATGAGCGGTGTGAAGGACCAGCTCCGCCAGTTTCTCCAAAAGCGCCGCGGTAAAGTAACGGTTGACCTTCAGAAGAACACCTACGTCGAGGGCGGACAAACCGACGCAGAGGTTGCCGCCATCCTCCAACCAGGCTCCAAGGACCTTGGCCGGGTAATTGCTCCCCCAGGTCGCGCTCCGGCGGTTTTAAGCAAAACCGTTGGGTTGTGTGTGGCCGGAGTGGGACAGTGGGGCTCGTATCATGCCCAGCTATTCGCCCAGGCCGATCCCAAAGTCGATTTGTATATTTGCGGCCGCGATGAGCGGCGCGTAGCAACCGTGGCGCGTCTTTGCGGAGCTAAAGGCTACTTTCTAGGCTTAGAGAAGGCCGTCGCCGATCCGCGCGTGCAGGCGCTCTCGCTAGCCCTGCCCCATCATTTACACCCCAGCGCCGCGCAGATGGCCGCCGCGGCCGGCAAACATGTTCTGGTCGAAAAACCGATAGCCAACACTCTAGCCGAGGCCGATGCCATGATTAGCGCCGCGCGCAAAGCCGGTACTATCCTCATGGTGGCCGAAGATATGCACTTCCGTCCCGCCGTGCGCGAGGCGGTGAAAGCCATCGCCGGCGGTGACGTCGGAGAACCGCTTTACATGAATGTGCACGCCGGGGGGCTGCGCCGCCCGGGAGGCTGGCAAGCTTCCAAGGAACTGATGGGCGGCGGCGTAATGATGGATATCGGCGTCCATTACGTTCGGGCGCTGCGCCTGATCATGGGCGAACCGGACCGGGTGCTTGTCACAGGCGCGATGCAGTTGAATACTAAAATGTCCGGTGAAGAAAGTGTCCAGGTGCTCTTTGCCAGCCGCTACGGTTGGCAGTCCCACATGCTGCTAAGCTGGGCCGGTCCCCGGGGACACTGCCCCGACATCGTCATTGCCGGTGATCGCGGCGTACTGCATTTGTGGCCGCGGTCGAAATTCTACGATTACTATCCGGCCGCCACGCAGCCTCTGCCGGCGGCTCTGTCCTATATACGTCCGGCCTGGCTTGCGGAAAGATTAATCAAACCCGAAATGCAACGGGTCCGCCGCACGATTCCCGATGCTGATTGTCTCGGCTACCTCTCCGAAATGCGTGAGTTCCTAGCGGCCGTGGCGGAAGACCGCCAGCCCGTCACCGGCGCCGGGGATGGACGCCGCGATGTCGAGATAATTCTTAACGGGTACGAGTCATTGGCCAGCGGCGGGTGGGTCGATACGAAGCTTACCACTTGATCGTAAATAGCCTTTACTTGCGGGCGTATATCCGGTACAAGCGGTTTTGAAGAACAAGCCCGTATTCATCGTTAAGTAAATGCGTGACGTGCTTGTTCAGATACGGTGTCCTTAATGCATAGTTATTGAAGGCTTGCCCATAGCCACGTTCATCGACGATGATGACTCGCGCCTTCTTGCCGGTAAAATAACCGAGTGCGCAATCGTCGATCAGGTTGTTATAGAAACCAAAAGCGAGTCCCATCTCAAGGGGCCCCATAACAAGATCTGCCGGGCCAGAGTGTTCCCGAGCCACGCGAACGGCATCCGCAAATTCCCGGCTCCGCGGGTCGCGGCGAATAGCGTAAGCGGTCCAACCCACATTCAACGCCAAAAACAGGATGGCTAGAACCGCCGATATTCGGCGGGGAGGCCCGCTTTTATCCCACAACCAGGCAAGCCAAACACCCAAGAGCATACAGCACCAGGGAACAGTATGGATAAGGTAAAAGGGTAAGTGAAAGACGTCAAGCCGCGCGAGGGTTAGGCAGATGGAGAGCGCCAGCCATAATAGAAGACGGTATTGCGGCTGATTGCGGGCGACAACCGCGCCTCCCAGTAAACCCAACGGGTAGAAGAATAGTGGGAAAAGTTTGAAACGGGCGGAGGCGCCTGAGTCACCCGACGTCTGATAGGAACCCCAATAACGCTGTGCCCATTCATTCCACAGCAAGGTTGGCAAACCCGTCCAAGTTCCAGCCCGGTTTGTGAAAAATAATTTAAATTGGGTTCTGGCCGTATCCTGATCCATCCACATTAATGCGAACCAGGCTCCAAAGATAACGAGATAAGGAACCGCCGCAGCAAAGATATAAACAACACGCAGGCGCTTGAAATCGCAATAGGCCGTGGTTAGTAAAACAGCAACCAGGTAAACCAATGCAACAGGGTGGACAGCAGCGGCGACGGCCAGCAGAGTGTGGCTGGCCAGAATGGCCGGCAGTATCCGGTCCTCTCTCAGTAAAAGATAAGCGGCGATGCTTGAAATTCCCAACGTGGCGCAAACTATATCCGGCCGGCCATCGGTGGCAGCGTTAACAAAGATATGACTAAAGGCGACGCAGGTTACGCCAGAGAGGGCGACAAAAGGCCGGCTCGATATTTTGTAAAGCACCGCATAGCAGGCTCCAAGAAACAGAACCCCCCACAGCAGTGAGTAGAATCGGATGGTTAGGATGCTGAATCCAGCAATTTTGTACCACACGGAGGACAGCAACCAGTGGAATAGAGACGGCAAATAGAGATGATGGTTAACCCCGGTAAAGACCGATCCGGCGGGCATGGCGGAACCTGTAGGTTCTAACACAGGGATGCCGAAGGAACCACGCGTGATGAGATCGAGCGCCGGAACGGAATAATAGAGTTCGTCGTAACTAGGAGCTTTTGTCCAAATGAATGCGATGGCTAGGGCGAGGAAGAAGCCCAGAAGTACTGCCGCTGAACGGAAGAGAGAACTCCGATTAGCGATTTGCCGCAACTCGGATTCGTGTGAAGAAGATGGCATGAGAAATGAAATCCTTTGTTTGGGGCGTCACTTCGCCCGGTAATCACCACGGAAGCAGGCGCGTCCGAAGCCATGATCGCTAAAGTTCCGAATGCTCTCCGAGCCACAAGAGTCAGTCACAACAACTGCCTGTTTCCGCAACATTGTTTTCAGTTTATCCCGCCTATTAGTAACTACGTACCTTTCCACCCGGTCAGAATCATGGATCGCCGCCAATGAAGCGAGCATGTCCAAGATCAAACAGGACAGTGACCAATCGGCACTTAGTAAGTATAGGAGCCTCTTGCACAATTCCGAATACCGGCTCATGGGTAAGTAGCACCACACTGCCGAACAAGCGGCGCTACAAACCCCGCCGGTACTTTTTAAGGAGTAACCGCCACAGTGATGGGGCCAGTATCGAGCACAATCCCATCAATCGCAAGTTTTATCCATCTGTAATACTCGACCTGACCCTTAGGAACTTTGAAAGTAGCAATAGCTAGCTGGTTTTCAAACGCCACCGAAGTAAAAACAGGCGCACTGAAGTCAGGCGACGGGGAGTGCTCTACCACAAGCGTGACTGCATCCGGATCAGACAGTTGCACCGCGAAAACAGTATCGTCGGCCGACAATGAAGCTGTTTGAAAACCGCCAACCATAACTCGCCCACCGTCCGTAAGACGGTAGTAATAATTAGT
>JANXXI010000078.1 GCA_025350695.1 Acidobacteriota bacterium | reverse complement strand
GAGAGCATCACTAGCGCCAATCCCCTCTCCGATGAGATAGAATTTGGCTGATGAAACCAACACGCCGCCAATTACTGACCACCATGGCCTGCGCTCCGCTAGCGCCTCAAATCCTCCACTCCGCTCCAAAAGCTACAGCTTTTGCCCTCATCGGTGATCGATACCATAACTCAGACTACATCCGTTCAGCCCTTAGTCTCAACATCCAACGTGATCTCAAAGTTTCAATCGATTTCACCGACGAAACCAAACTATTGAACGAAGAGACTCTCACCGGCTACAAGATGCTGATCATTCATCGTGACGGCATGCTTTGGCCAGACGGCTACCCTGACGAAACCAGCAATGCCGCCTGGGTCGCCACCGGTAAGCCCAAATTGATTTCCGAACCGCCGGTTCCAACCTCGCCCGTCAAACCAAGGGATTGGATCACGTCCGCACAAGGAAAAGCCGTCCGCAAATTCGTCGAAAATGGTGGAGTGGCGATGTTCTTCCACAATGTCACCCACGTCGGCCTGGGCGATCCTGATTTTCGGCATGTCCTTGGAGCGGCTTATGCCGGCCATCCGCCCATTCGTACTTTCAAAGTAAAGGTAACCAACCCGAACCACCCAATCACCAAGGGAGTGCGCGATTTCGTTGTCACCGACGAACAGCACTACATGGATTACGACAAAGACCGTAAACACATCTTCCTCGAAACCGTCAACGAAGATGGTTTGTTGTTTAACAAAAGCACAACCGCGCCCGGAGGTTGGTCCTACGATTACGGCAAAGGCAGGGTCTGCTACCTTTCGCCTGGGCACCTGCTCCACGTGCACCGGAATCCCGAGTACGTTAAGCTGCAGCACAATGCTATCCGTTGGCTTCTCCGGCAAGACTCGTAGCTCGCGTTCACCGAACCAGTTTCAACAACTGAGCCCCATGCTTATCCGCCGTGCTCTTGCCGATGCCGGGGATGTTCAGCAATTGTGCAACGCTCGATGGACGATGCTCGGCCAACGCAATCAGCGAGGCATCCGTCAAGACGCGAAATGCCGGGACGTTCTTGCGCTTCGCCTCAGCCAACCGCCAAGCCCTCAGCCCCTTTTCTATCGCTGGATCGACCGAAGTCGAAGCTTTCTTCTTCCCTTTGGCTCCTGACTTCTTGCCCTTAGCTCGCTTTGACGGTTGAGCGCTAACGGTCTTCACAAGAAGATCCACCTCAGAGGTGTCATCCAAGTGGCTGGCCGCTCGCGTCAAGGAAGCTTTCCGATAGGGAATCTGCTTTCCGTCTTTCTCGAATACAGCCTCAGTTAGGCTAATGTAACCCAGGCGCGCCATCGCCCCCAGAACCTGCTCAAACTCGTCGCGCGTTATCTCGCCGTTTGGAAATAGGTCCGTGTGCAGGCGTCCAGTCGATTTCCCGGGCTGTTCGCACAGCATCCTGACCGCCTTGTCAAAGGCCCGCCGTTCCAACTTCGATGCTGGCCTGAACTTCTGCGCTTCACAACTTTCCGGAGCGCAAAAATCACAGATGCCACACGGTTTCCGGGAATCGGAAAGGTCCCCAAAGTGGCGGACCAAGGCTGACATGCGGCACTGGTCGGTCTCGGCGAAACGCAACATTCCGGCAATCTGTTCTTTGCGTTGCTCTCCATGCGCCACATAGGAGTTCCGCCAACTCGGCTGCCCCTTCATGCAATTCTCGGCATAGTCCAAGACGGCTCCGCCGTGAATCCAAAGTTTTTCCAGCGCCTTGTCGAACAAGTCGGAATCTAGTCTTGATCGACGTTGCAACTGCTCCTTGGGCTGCGCTTCCTCCGCCAATAAAGTGAAAATCTGATCCAAAACCTTAACGTCCGGATAGTCGCGCTCAAAGAAAAAGTCGTGGGTATAACGATCCGCGTAGGAATGCATCAGCACTGCCCGGCTCGGCTCACCATCGCGCCCCGCACGGCCAATTTCCTGGTAGTAACCTTCCAAACTTCCTGGCAGCGCCGTATGGATCACGGTGCGAATATCTGACTTGTCGATACCCATCCCAAAGGCGATGGTTGCCACCATGACTTTCAACTCTCCCTGCAAGAAACGTTCCTGCACGGATTTCCGGCGTGCGGCTTCAAGGCCGGCATGATATCCCGCCGCTGCCGTAACCTCCGCCAACTGCGCTGAAAGCAACTCCACCTGCTTCCTGGTTGGCGCGTAAACAATCGCCGGCAGCCTGTCTTCGTCACTCAACAACTCGGCGACGAAGCGAGCTCGATCCCCGGGTGAAACCTCAACCACTTCGATCGCCAAGTTTTCGCGTCTGAATCCATGGATGAAGCGGGAAGCATCGTCTAAGCCAAGCTGCGCTGCGATGTCTTTCTGAACTACTGCCGTGGCCGTCGCAGTCAAGGCAATCACCGGGGCGGGCCGCAAGCTTGGCAAGTGTTGTCCAAACATCCGGTAATCCGGACGAAAATCGTGCCCCCATTGCGAAATGCAATGCGCCTCATCAATCGCAATCAGACTCGGTTTCCGCTTGGCCAACATCTCCGGAAATCCACTGACCCTCAACCTTTCCGGAGCAATGAACAAGAACTGCAACCTTCCGTTCAGGTAATCAATACAAGCCTGCCGTGAAGCGCCACGGTCCCGCCCAGAGTGAATTCGATCCACGGCAAAGCCTCTAGAAGCTAGCTTAGCCACTTGGTCCTCCATCAAGGCAATCAAGGGACTTATTACGAGGGTTGTGCCACCGCGAGCCACGCCGGGCAGTTGGTAGCACAACGATTTTCCTGCTCCCGTAGGCATCACCAGTAAAGCGTCCTTGCCTTCTATCACCGTGCGGCAAACCAATTCTTGATTGGCTCGAAAGCTGGGAAACCCGAAACCCTCCTTCAGTAGTTCTTCTATGCTGTCGTAGGTGGCATGATGCTTCGGTTCCAGAGAAAGCTTATCGGCAGTACTTGCCTGACTGACGGGCGGAGCCTTTGAGCTTTGCGATTGAACTGGCCGGCTGCCCACTTTGCCGACAACCTCACTTACATACTCTTCAATTCCCTTTAGGAACGAGCCCAGCTCGGCTCCACCCTTCTCAATTCGTTTTAAGTATGCCTCCCATTGTCCCGTCATAGCAGGGCTTTTTACTTCAGGATGCACCACCTCAATCAAATGAATCCCCTTATCTGTCGCCGCCAGACTCTTCCCTTCCCGCAGCATATACTCCCGCTTTAAGAGCACTTCGATGATCGATGCACGTGTCGCCGGAGTACCAAGGCCACTCTCCTTCATGGCGTCGGAAAGTTCCTTTTCATCGAGCGTCTTGCCGGCTGTTTCCATAGCCGTCAGAAGTGTCCCCTCCGTGAACCGGCGCGGTGCGCGGGTCTTCTTGCCGGCAGCTATTACGTCGACGACTGTTTGAATTTGTCCTTCGGAAAGAGACGGTGGTAAGACTTGTTCAGCCGTATCTGCTTCCACTCCTTCTTTGGACTTTTTCGATTTCTTGTCGGCCTGTAAGTCAAGAATCTTCCACCCTTGGTTCAAGACCACAGTACCCGACGAATGATATCGATCCGCAAAGCCAGGTGTTGAAATCAGCGTGATCACGGTTGTGACGGCGAACTGATGATCTTCATGCCATGCGCTTAGCAGTCGTTTGCAAATCAAATCGTAGATCTTTCCCTCCTCCGTGGAGAGGCTCGCTCGCCCCGGCGGCGTGTTGGTGGGAATGATGGCATGGTGATCGCTGACCTTGCCATCGTCTACATAACGCCGCCCCAACGACCGCTCTCCGGTCCCCTCGGCGAACCATTGTCCATAGCCCGGCTGAAGTTGCTTCACCACCCCTGGCAAGGTGGCGGCAACATCTTTTGACAAGTGCCGGCTGTCAGTACGCGGATAGCTGATCAGCTTATGCTTCTCATACAATGCCTGGGCCAAGTCCAGGGTCTTTTGCGCTGTGAATCCGAACAATCGGTTGGCATGCCGCTGCAACTCGGTCAGATCGTACAGGAATGGAGGAACCATGCGTTGTATTTCGCGTTTAATCGATTCCACCTTTGCTTCGCCCGCTTCAGCTCTGGCGACGATTTCCGTAGCTTCCTTGCCGTCCGCAGGCAGGCGCATCGACTTTTGTAAGGATTCCTTATCCGCACCGTCAGTCACTTGCGGCCTGAACCAGGTTCCCTTGTAACTTCCATCCTCGGGCGAGAGTTTCGGGCAGAAAGTTGCGATCACTTCCTTGTAGTCTTCCGGCACAAATGCCCGGATCGCCAACTCACGCTCCACCAACATGGCCAAAGTCGGGGTCTGTACGCGCCCAACAGACAATTCCTCACCAAACGCCAAAGTGTAGGCGCGGGAAAGATTCATGCCGACTAGCCAATCGGCCCTACTGCGCCCCCGGGCGGCGTCGGCCAATCCGTCGTAGTCACTTGCAGACTTGATGATGTCAAAACCCTTTCGAATCGCGTCCGGCGTCAGTGAGGAGATCCATAACCTATCCACCGGCTTATGGCAGTTGGCCGCTTCGTAGATGTAGCGGAAAATCAGCTCGCCCTCGCGCCCGGCGTCAGTAGCGCAAACTACGCGGCTGATTTTCGGTGAATTCAGAATGCGCCGAACAGTCTCGAATTGGTCTTTGGTCTTTTCGTAAACCACCAGCGGCCAATCCTCGGGCAACATCGGCAAAGTGTCGCGCCGCCAGCTCTTCCACCCGGGATTGATCTCATGCGGTTGGGCTAAGGCTGCCAAATGCCCGATAGCCCAGGTGACCACGTAGCCATTCCCATGCAGGTAATTATCACCCTTGGTGTTGGCGCCAAGGACTTTTGCGATGTCGCGCGCAACGGAAGGTTTTTCTGCAAGCACGGCGATAGAGCCGGCGGAATCGGTCGACATGGAATACTCCAGTTTAGCGGGTCACTCACCGCCCGGGTCGCCTTTTAACAATTGCAAGCTTTACTGGGCTCCTCAAACACTCCACAATAACTTTGTGCGTATTCTACTTGGACTTTTTCCCCTCATCGTGGTCGCCCAACAATTTCAGTTGGGCCAAATCAATGAACGGGTCACCAGCCCCTCGAACCCCAAACAGCAGTACGCCCTCTATGTGCCTTCCACCTATTCCGCGGCTAAGAAGTACCCTGTCCTTTTCGTCTTCGATCCCGGCGCCCGAGCCCTCAATGCCATTGAACTATTCCGCGATGGGGCCGAAAAGTATGGTTATATCGTTTTCTGTTCCTGGAACTCGCGAAATGGAGCTTGGGATCAAACCACCGCCGCCATGCAAACAATGTGGGACGACGCCGTAACTCGCTTTTCGGTGGATGACAGGCAGCTTTACACTTCGGGATTTTCAGGGGGTTCTCGCGCGGCACTCACCTTCGCCCTAGCAAGCAAAGTCGTCGCGGGAGTGATCGTGGGAGGCGCCGGATTCGCGACTCCCCAACCGCCGCCGAGGGTCCCGTTCGCAGCCTTCATCACAACCAGCACTGAGGATTTCAATTGGGCGGAAATGCAAGCTGTCAACCGCCATCTGGATAAACTCAAATCCGCTCACCGCTTCACGATTGTGGATGGCCCTCATCGCTGGCCCCCTGCAGCCACGATTACACAGGGGATGCAATGGCTGCGCATTCAAGCCATGCGCTCTAGTTTTATCCCGAAAGACCCGCAATTGATCTCGGCCTTCACCGAGGAGCATCTTGCCGAGATCGAGACACTCAATGGCGCCCCTCTCACCCAACTTCGAGCCTATCAATTTCTTAGCAACGACCTCGAGGGTATCGCGGACACAACCGCATGGCGAGCCAAAGCCGATGAGCTCCGCAAATCGAAACCAGGCAAACAAGCGATCAAGAAGGAATCGGATGAAGAACACACGATGGCTGAAATGATGCGCGAATTCGATAGGTTACTTCAAGCCGCTGACGCCGGCCAGGAAGGAATGGCCGATGCTCGCCGCTGGCTCCAGCATCAGGCGCAAATTGCCAACGCCGCGGAGGATTCCCCAAACCGCCGTATGGTGCGGCGAGTTACAACGGGACTGTCAGCGCAAATCATGGAGCACCGTCAACAGTACGAACAGCAGAGAAAGTATGATCTTTTGGCTCGGCGGCTGGAACTGGCAACGGAACTCTCCTCCGGCCGCATGAACTCCTGGGTTGAGCTGGCAGCCGTTCGCTGGAAGATGGGTAATAAGAAGGCCGCGTTTGAGGCTCTGGAGCGGGGCGTTAGTAAAGGGGCCTTAACCAAAGCAGCGCTGGATCGCGCGGCTTCCATAGATCCACTGAAGACCGATCCACGATATCAAGAATTGCTCAAAACACTGGATCGCTAGCAGCCGGGTGGAAGTTGGAAAAGACCGGTCGCTTACGCTCGCGGCTCGGTAGTTTCAATACGTTACCGAACCGCGACCGTAACTGGCGGACTTCCACCAGGGGCTGCTGGACAGGCCTCAACTGCCTGGAACGAGGGCCTCGGTACTAGTCACCGCCCGGCAAACTGAGCAACCTTCAGCCCACCATATTCAGTAACAATGCTCTATTCGCTGAAACAACGCCAATTCGTATTCTGATCTTGCGAACGGGATCGGTGGTGGGCCAAACGGGACAGCAAAAACTGAACCGGTATTTGCAACCTAAGAGATCGTCTTGCAAGTTTTTTGTGTTGGTCTTTTTCCTATCCTTCCTCAGTGGTAAAAATTCAATCCGGGCTTCCAGCCCGGTTTTTTCTTTTAGCAGCGGTCCCACCATCTCAAGCAAATGAAGGTTTCGAACTACACTGGTAGGGTGCCCAGTTCGGAAGCGGCCGGCCAACGTAGAATATTGGATGTTGGTTGCGGCATCAATAAATTTCCCGGCTCCATTGGCCTAGACCATAATCCTAGAAGCAAAGCCGATCTACTTTGTGAATTGGATCACTTTCCGTGGCCACTGAAAGATCAATGCTTTGACGAGGTCCGCTTGATACATGTGATTGAACATGTCGGCGACGTGGTCAAGACCGTGGAGGAATGCCACCGCCTATTGCGGCCCGGCGGGTTACTGATTCTAGAGACTCCTCATTACACTGATTTCAGTTCCTTTTGTGACCCGACTCACCGCTGGCACTTGAATTCATTTTCATTTCGTTACTTTGGCGAGGACAACGCGGGATACGGCTACTATAGCGAGGCGAAATTTACCGAAGAATGCGTGGAGGTAAAGCTGCTCTCTCTTTGGCGATGGATGGGATTCGAGTGGCTCGTCAATCAAGCCAAAGTGTTTCGCAAATTATGGGAGCACTATTTGTGCTACATCGTGCGGGGAAAGTCGCTGCGCTTTCAACTGCGGCGACAGTAGACACTGGTTTCAAATCTATTTGAGAATAAAGCCGGTTTCGACAAATTCGTCAAGGATACGATTCCAAACAACCAACGCCGTGCTTTCCACGTCTTCAATGCGGACCTGGATCAACATGCCGTTTTGTAGCGCCGGATACATGTGTTTGGCTCGAAAACCGCTGCTGCTGATGTCCAGCAATTGAGCGGAAATTTCCAGCATTACCGGTTGATCCAGATAGAGAGTGACTTCACCGGAAGCGGGAAGTCTGGGCTCTCTGCGACGTTCTAGCCAAGGATTTGTCACAGGCATCTGGCGGCGCCGACGGGTTCGTCAGACAATCCGCACTCCTCCCCATAGAGCTTTAGCTTTCTGCTCAGCGTGCGTCGGGAAATACCAAGCAATTGGGCCGCGCGTTCTTGGTGCCCACCGGTCTGGGACAGAATTTTTTGGATCAAATGGCGCTCCATACCCTCTAGGATTCCTCCCTGCGGGAATTCCGGCATTTCTTCGTCTTCAATGGAACTTTTCGCTTCAGCGGAATCGAAAGAGTCGCTTGCGTCATGTCCGTTCACGGCCAGGAATAGCCGCTTCAAGTCATTTTCATCAGGCGGTAAACTTGCGTAGGATTCCTGAAGCCGATCCGGCAGATCCAATGCGTGGATGGCGTCGTCGACGGCCATTACCGCGCACTTCATCACAACATTTCGTAATTCGCGAACGTTGCCGGGCCACTGGTAGCTTCGTAAGGCGCTTTCAGCGTCATGCATAAAGCGAAGGTCGTTACCGTGCTGTTTGAGAAACAATCTAGCGATCGGCACGATGTCATCTATCCTCTGGCGTAGGGGAGGAACCACAAGATGGAATTGAGCCAAGCGATGATACAAATCCTCACGGAACTTGCCCTCTCGCGCCATTTGCTCAAGATCACGGTTCGTAGCGCAAACAATGCGCACATTCACTTCGATCTTTTTCGTCCCACCGAGTCTGTAATAACCCGCGCCATCGAGGACACGCAACAGTTTCGCCTGCAGCTTTAGATCCAGTTCGCCGATTTCATCGAGAAAAAGCGTACCCTTATCCGCCATTTCGAACAATCCGGGCTTCGCGTTGTCGGCACCCGAAAAGGCTCCCTTGTCATACCCGAATAGTTCACTTTCCACAAGATGTTCCGGCAAGGCGGCGCAGCTTAAATCCACCCACGGCTTACTAGATCTCTGTGAATAGTGATGGATCGACCGCGCAACAAGTTCTTTGCCGCTGCCGCTTTCTCCGGTTATTAGAACTGTCGCCTGGGAGGTTGCGACGCGTTCAGCCACTCTCAAAAGCCGCTTCATAGCGTCGCTTTCAACAATGGCGGTCATTCCCAAGAAGCACTGGGTTTGTGCCTGGTTTGTCATTTCTTGGCTCAGGTTCATTGTGCACCGGATCGGGTTGCAAGGGTACCCAGACAATCTCCCAAGTTACTGCTGAAGACCACTGTGGGCATGGCCGATTTAGCCTTAGTAGTTAGGACCGTCAACCGGGAAGTCCTTGAGATCAGGACTTCATCCGGATGAGACAATTTGGCTTAAGGAGACAATTTGTCCCGGACAATTTGTCCCACGAGCCATGTTGTCTACTGCCTCGGTGGGACCGCCCATCACTTCAAGGGATTGAGTGCTAGGTGTTTACGCCTTAATCGTTACGCTGGTGGTCATTTGGCGCTCTACTTGCATGTACCCCCCCGAGCACTCGGGGCTATGGCCAATAACAAAACAAATAAGAAGGCCGATTTCTTCATTTTTCCAGTCGCAGCGATTGGCCTGGCAGCGTTGGCCTTGGGCATCGTCCCTGTAGACCCAAAGGATCCAGTCCGCTTTGGATGCTATTGTTTTCTCGCCATTTTAGCTAGCGGATTACGCGTGAGCCTGCCTGCCATCACTGGCACGCTGTCAATCAACTTTCTGTTCATCTTAATTGGATTGGTGCAACTCGGACTGCCGGAGACATTGTTGATGGGCGCTACCATGACACTGGTGCAGTGTTTGCGGCCCGGCAGCGGCAAGAAGCCATCGATACGCCAGGTGCTTTTCAATGTCGCTACGGTGGGGATCGCCATCCTTGCCGCCGACGGTATTTACTCCAATCCATACTTGCACCTGCACGGAATTGTTGGCCCAATCGCCCTGATTGCAGCCTCTGTTCCCTTATTTTTCTTTACGACCATACCCGTCGCGATTGTCATTGGCCTTACAGAGAGGAAAAAACTGAGCGAGGTTTGGGATGAGTGCTATTTCTGGTCTTTTCCTTATTACATCGCCGGAGCGCTGATTGCCGTGGTGTTTACCAACGTGACGGATTGGATCAGTTGGCAAGTTTCTTTAGTGGTTCTGCCGGTTATGTATTTGGTCTATCGCTCCTACCGAATCTATCTCGGCCGGCTTGACGACGGGCGTGCTCATACCGAACAGATGGCTTCTTTGCACCTCCGCACTATTGAGGCTTTGGCGATGGCGATCGAAGCAAAGGATACAACTACGCACGATCACCTGCAACGGGTGCAGGTTTATGCGCTAGAAATCGGCGCGGAGTTGGGATTAAACAACGAAGAACTGGAAGCGCTGAGAGCCGCTTCGTTGTTACATGACATCGGAAAGTTGGCGGTTCCGGAACACATTATCTCGAAGCCGGGGAAATTGACTCCCGAAGAGTTTGAAAAAATGAAGATTCATCCCGTCGTCGGGGCCGAGATTTTGGAACGCGTGCAATTTCCCTATCCTGTCGCGCCAATTGTCCGGTCGCATCATGAAAAATGGGACGGGACGGGTTACCCTGATGGGTTGATTGGCGAGCAAATCCCCATCGGAGCAAGAATCCTTTCTGTTGTTGATTGCTTGGATGCGATGGCTACCGATAGACAATACCGGCGCGCGCTCCCGCTCGACCAGGCAATGTCGGTGATTTCCAAAGAGAAGGGCCAAGCTTTCGATCCGAGAGTCGTTGAGATTCTGGAGCGGCGATACCAGGAACTGGAACGGATGGCAAGCTCTATCCGCGTCGACAAAATCAAACTTTCAACGCATGTAAAAATTGAAAGGGGCCTCGCGCCGGCGGCGGGATTTGAGAATTCCGGCCCTGGTGAAGTGAAAAAGCCGCAAGAAAACAATGAAGCCGCTCCATTCCTTGCCTCGATTGCAGCAGCTCGTCAGGAAGTTCAAGCACTGTTTGAATTGAGCCAGAATCTGGGGAACTCACTGAGTCTGGACGAAACTCTTTCCGTTTTGTCGGTCCGGTTAAAGAAGATGGTGCCATTTGACACGATGTGCATCTTCGTCAAACGAGACGATATCTTAGTCGCTGAATACGTCACGGGCGACAATTTCCGATTGTTCTCGGTGCTTGAGATTCCCGTGGGTCAAGGCTTGTCGGGCTGGGTTGCCGAAAATCGCAAATCGATCATTAACGGCAATCCCTCCGTGGAGCCTGGGTATTTAAATGACCCGACTAAGTTCAGCACCATGCGAGCGGCTGTATCGGTTCCTCTTGAGGGAGCGAATTCCGTGGTTGGCGTACTTAGCCTATATCACGGAGAGCGGGACGTATTCACTCGGGATCATTTGCGGATTCTTCAATCGATTGCTCCAAAACTTGCGCAATCCATGGAAAACGCCCTGAAGTTCAAACAGGTCGAAGCATCGGCTACCACGGACCATCTGACCGGCTTACCAAACTCACGCAGCCTTTCCCTTCACCTGGAAACCGAGTTGGCTCGTTGCCGGCGTCTAGGTCTGCAATTGCAGGTGCTGGTCTGCGATTTAGACGGATTCAAGATGGTCAATGATCGCTACGGACATCTAGAGGGCAATCGTGTGTTGAAATCCGTGGCTGACAAACTCCGTATTAATTGCCGGGAATACGATTATGTCGCCCGTATGGGTGGAGACGAATTCGTGATCGTAATGCCCGGAAGCCGAGGCGGTCCTCCTCAGGCAAGACAACTGCATTTGGCGCAACTGGCTGGTCAAGCTTCGCGCGAAGTTTTTGGTGACGAGTGTCTTTCGATGAGCGTTGGTGAAGCTTACTATCCTCAGGATGGGCATAGCCCGGAAGCGCTTATCGCCAAAGCAGACAAGCGCATGTACTTATGCAAACAGAATTCTCCTTTCCGCCGAAAACGTGGACTAACTTCGCGGGATCCGCGAAAGAAGGAGATCGAGGGAGTGCTGCAAGCTCAGGCACAGTAGACATTGTTCTTTTGGAAGAAGCGATCTCCGTAGTGCTCCTCATTTGGCGCTTCTTCAAACCTAATGCCTCCATGCTGGTTCAAACGCATTTCAAGCGCGTTCGATTCGGGTGGAGGCTCTTTTTTGATATTCCCCAAGCAGTTACGAAAACTTTTGCTCCCTGCAATTCGCTGAGCGATAATATAGGGCGGTGAATGTCTTTCCTAAGCTTACGCGGCGGGCTCTTTTGGGCGCTGGAACGTCCCTTGCGTCCACGGTCTCTGCCCAAAACAGCCGCGAGCCCTATCCGGGGGTAAGCTACCGCAACTATTCTCGCTGTCTGCCGGACCATCTGCACGATCTGGCCTGGATGTACGCAAAAACACGGCAGACGGAACTCGCCAAATTGACCACGCCTGAAAGCATTCTGGAGCGGCAGAAATGGGCTCGTCAAACCTTTCTGAAACTGATCGGCGGTAGCCTTGAAAGAACGCCCCTAAATGCCAAGGTGACCGGTTCATTTGATCGTCCGGGGTATCAAGTTCAAAAGGTAACTTACGAAAGCCGCCCGGGCTTCTGGGTCACAGCCAACCTCTACATTCCCGCGCGCGGAAGGAAGACTTACCCCGCTGTGCTGTTTCATATGGGCCATGCGGCGGCCGGTAAAGGCTATGCCAATTACCAGCGATGTTGCCAAGGACTTGCCAGATACGGTTATTTAGTTTTGGCTTTTGATCCCATAGGGCAGGGCGAGCGAATCGCCTACCCGGATTCTTCGTATAAGAGATCAAGATTAGGATCGCCCACCGACGAGCATACGGCGATGGGCAAGCAGCTAATGCTCGCCGGAAGTTCGGCGGCAAAGCTTCAGGTGTGGGATGCGGTTCGAAGTCTTGACTACCTGGCTGCCCATCCGCTCACCGACGCGAAAAGGATCGCCACAACTGGGCAATCGGGCGGGGCGACACTCTCGATGTATTTGGCTTGCGTTGACGACCGGATTAGCGCCGCCGCCATAATGAGCGGCAACACGGAGAATTTCGCGATATCCGAATTTGGCGCTCCCGGTTCCACCGATGATGGCGAACAGGATTTGATCTATTCCGCTCCCGCCGGATTCGACAGATTTGATTGCTTATACCCTGCCGCACCCAAACCGCTGCTTGTTGCCATCAGCGACAAAGACTTCTTTGGAACCTATTCGCCTGACTATGTTCAAAACAGTTGGGAAGAATTTCAAAAGCTGAAGAAGGTCTATCAGACGTTGGGTAAGGTTGAAAATCTATCCTGGAGTTCCACTCCCCTTCCCCACGGGTTGGCCTATGATTCGCGCGTAGCTCTTTACAATTTTCTGAACCGGCATTTCAAGGGACAGGATCGAACAACGGATGAGCCGGTCACCAAACCCGAAACCGAAGAGACCCTTTGGGCGACCGAATCCGGAAGCGTTATTAAATCGCTCAAAAGCCAAACACCATTTCAGATGGCGCAAAAGATTGTTACAGGCCGGACCATCCCCTTGGCGCTCGACAAATTATTGAGGCTGGATCGCCAATTCTCCCAAAAGCTCACTGTATTGAAGCAGGCCACTTCGCTGCGGGGCATTGAGATCGAAGCAACCGAAGTGCGGACCGCTAACAAAGTTTGGGCGCCAATGTGGCTTTTCCTTCCAACGGACAAGACGGCAACCCGTCCCCTGATATTGATGCTTGAACCTTCGGGACGGAATGGTCCGTGGCACGAAGAGGAACTCTATCAGATGCTGGCCGCCGAAGGTTTCGCCGTCGCAGTGCCCGATCTGCGGGGCATCGGAGATTTAAGCCCGGAACTTGGCAACGGCAATCCGCGATACGCGAGGACCCATAGTGAAGAAGAAGACTACTCGTGGGCTTCCTTGATACTGGGCCGGCCGATGTTAGGGCAACGGGTGAACGATACGATCTCATTGATTCGCGCTTTGAAACTGCATCCGCCGGTTATGAACCGTCCCCTAGTGTTAGCCGCGCAGGGGAAACTCACCGTTACAGCGCAGTTTGCCGCCGCCATTGAGCCCCAAGTTCAGAAGTTATATTTATCCGGCGGATTGACCACGTTCCGTTCCCTTCTTGATACAGAGAATTTTGGACATCCTTTTTCAAATTTCATCCCAAACATTTGCAACCACACTGATTTGCCCGAAGTCTGCTCCACCATTGGGAAAAGGAAGCTGATTTTGGCCGGGATGCTTGATGGCGGAGGACGCCGCATGGATGTGAACGTAGTCAAGAAGTTGTACGACCGTAACGTGAACCTCGAAGTAAATGACCCCGCCGCGTGGACTGTGGAAGCGCTGCGCAAAGCGGCTCTGGCATAGATCAACCTTTAGGGTAGTTTGGTGAATGCAAAATACTCTTCGGCCGAAATGCCAGTTTGCCTGCGGCCGTCCAGCCCTCTCCGCGAGGAGCAAGATGTGAAATCATCCTTTCGCGCCAGAGCCTCAACAGTTCCGTGGACGGTAGCTCCCCCGATAAATCATGCAACTCCCCAGGGTCGCGCTTCAGATCAAACAACTGCTCCTGGCCATCGCGAGCATGGAAAATGTACTTGACCTTGCCATCCGTCAGCGCGCTCCAATGATTGTCGGGTCCGTAACAAACGTCATGCTCCAAGTCGATAAATTCACGCCATCCAGCCGATTTTCCATTTACGAGCCGGAGCATGCTTTCCCCGTCAATCTTTCTGGAGGGTTCAACTCCAGCAGCGTCCAAGAAAGTAGCAAAAATATCACGCAGCTCCACCGGTTCAGGACGCACCTGTCCACGATTTTCCGGACCCAGCCCCTTCGGCCAACGGATCAACATCGGGATTTTGGCGGAGCCTTCGTAGGCATAGCTCTTGCGCCAGAGATTATGGTCTCCTGTCATATCCCCATGATCGGACGTATAGACGATGAGAGTGTTCTCCATCAAGCCGCGCTGCTCCAAAGTTTCAAGAACACGGCCAATCTGTTCGTCCACAAATGACACGGATCCGTAGTAGCCCTGGCGCGACTCTCGAACCTGTTTCGCACCCAGATCGCCATGCCACAACGAGGGATCCTGCGAACTCTTCTGCTCCCAGCGGCTCGCCCATTTGCCGAGGTGGGCCTGTGGCAGATCGCGATCTGCAAACTTGTTGAACCACCGCGACGGAGGGTCGTAGGGGCTATGCGGGCGGGCGAACGAGACTTTCAAAAAGAACGGTTGATGTGACGCATAAGTCTTGAGAAAGTTTACTGCGCAATCGGCAGTCCAGGTTGTTGGATGAAGGCGCTCCGGCAAGACGTAAGGTTTCGCCGGGTAGTCGTTCCATCCTATCCCCGTTTCGTCGGGGTTAAGGTTCGGAGCCTGGGAATAAAACCAGCTTCGATAGTCGCTTCGAAAATCAATTGACTCGGAGCGGCCCGATTCATCGAGCAACGCCGTGTGGTAGCCATGCGTGTTGCGCTGCGGTGTGTAGTGCAGTTTCCCGATCGCGCAGGTATGATAACCGGCATCGGCCATGGCCCGCGGCATCTCGTATGGATACCGCTGGGCAACCTTCGAATATCCGAGCATCCCATGATTCCATGGCGACAACCCAGTAAGCAGGCATGCGCGTGCCGGCGTGCAACTAGGCGTCGACGAATAGGCTGAAGTGAATCGCGCCCCTTCGCGTGCAAGCCGATCCAGGTTCGGAGTAATGGCGGCCGCATTTCCTGCGTTGCCCATACAATCGCCACGATGTTGGTCGGACATCAAGAACAGTATATTCGGCCTCAACGGCCGTACCTGAGTTTGCAGCAGCGCAGCCGCCGGAGCCGTCAAAATATCTCGCCTGCTAATCATAGAATCACCTCAAAGGGTAACCGCCGCACCAATCTCAGCACTACGATACCCCGCCTCCATCACAGCCACCGATTTCAGATAATTGCGCGCGTCAGACTCAAACTCTTCGCCGCTATGCAGGCAATCAATAAAATGCTGTTGCGTCGCATACACACTATCGCCACGATATCCATTAAGCACGGTATTCTTCCAAGCCAAGTGCTCATCCCCACTGGGCGTTCGCCGGAAAATATCACCCGTCCCGCTCACCCACAATATCCCACCGTCACCTTCAAACACCGCATCCCCCAACGGCCCGCTGTTTGGCGCCAGATCCAGAAAGCGGTGCCCATCAATCACTCCGCACAGATGAGACGCGTGGCGGGTCAGCATCAATACCTGATCTTCCCCCTCAATCAAAGGATTGTTGCGGCGCAGTTCGGCGTAGACGCGAGTGATGTCGCCAAACAGAAATCGCGCGGTGTCGATGTGGTGGATCAGCGTCTCGTACAGCAGCAACCGTTTGTAATTCCGAAAATAGGGTTGTGCTGAATAGGGCTCGGGGCCTAGTCCGTCCTTCCGCCGAGTCCGAAAATGATACGTCAAGGGCTGGCCAATGAATCCCTTTTCGATCATCGAGTGCACCTGGCGGTACCAAGCCTGCCAACGCCAATTCTCATGAATCATCAACCGGATTCCCAAGGTCTTTGCCACTTCGGCGATTTCCAGGCACTCGGCGTAATTGGGAGCCATCGGTTTTTGACAGATAACCGGAATCCTGCGTCGCGCGGCGGCGTGGACCATTTCCAGATGGAGTTCTGGCCGCGCGGCAATATCCAAAAAATCTAAAGGCTCAATGTCCAGCATCTTTTCGAGATTCGTGTACGCCATCGGCGCCGCAGCGTTGGCCCTGGCCAAATCAACATCACACGCCGCCACCAGCTCCGCGCCACGCACGCGCCTCCAAGCCTCAGTGTGAAATTGCGCGAAAAATCCGCATCCAACGATTCCGCCCCTCAAGATTTTTGTAGCCATTTACACCTTCGCAGTTGCAATTCCAAACTTCGCAAAATATGCCGGCGGCAACTTCGCTAGTTTCATATTCGTATCTAGAAAAATATGCTTCGTGTGCCCCTCGGCCAATTTCACTTGATCAATCGATCTTCTAATTACATAACTAAACCGCAGAACGCGAGGATTTGCCTCGGCAATTGACGTGTGAATTTCCACTTCATCGTCGTACCGCGCGGGCGCCACAAAACGGCAATTAGCCTCAATAACCGCCAGGCGCAAATTTTCCTTATCCTCCAAGTCACGATAGACGACGCCAGCCTCGCGGCAGAACTCCGTGCGTCCTACTTCCATCCAGATAATATAGTTGGCGTGGTAGACCACACCCATTTGATCGGTCTCGGCATAACGCACTCTTAGGCGTGTGATAGTGGTCAAAAGATGACTCCTGTATTATTTGCGTCGAAGCTTATAGTGCAACTTTGCCACCATGCCCATATAGTGGTTTACAAAATATTTATTCGCCGCCAAATCAATGTACTTTAGCGACTTCTTCGCGTCGCCTTGCGCCTCATAGTAGAGTCCTGCATAGAGATTGGCGTAAAACAGAGAATCAGGACTGTTGGCGGCTTTCAGCATGTCTTCCACCGTCCCAGTGCCTCTAAACATTGCGTCCACCTGCATCATTGGAACCCGATCGTCTTGCGGTATGGGTATCATAATGCGACTCGCCTCGGCGGGTGACGATTGTTTGGAAACACACAAGTAATGCCAAACCGCGTTTTCCACGTCACTAGGATTCACTGTCTGATGCAGTTCAAACTGTTTCCTGCAATCGTCGAATCGACCCGCGTAATACAAGGCAATTCCTCGCTGCCAATATTGCGGACCGAGGCGAGGTTCCAGCATCATGGCCGCATCGAACTCCTTGATGGCTTCGGCAATTTTGTGATCCCGCAACAAGAGCTCGTCAGCTCGTTTGTTGTGTGTCCTCCAGTCTTCGGCGCCGAAGCAGGACAGGAATGGCAGGAGCAGTATGAGCAACAGTTTCATGGCGATTTGTATTAGTATCTCACCCCACCCGGCGAAATCCATGAAACCATTCGTCCGCCGAACGGGTCTGTTACCATGAGCTTGTGAAATTGAATGTTCTGTTTTTCGGGATGGTTAAGGACATCGCCGGGGCCTCCGAGGACACTTTGGAGGCGCCGCAAGGCGCTATCCTGGGTCACGTATTCGACCACTACGCCCAAAGGTTTCCGAAGTTGTCAGGATTTAAAGCCAGCATCGTGCTTGCCCTCAACCAGGAGTTTGCCCCGCTGTCCAGCCTCTTGAATGATGGTGACGAAGTAGCCTTCCTGCCCCCTGTCAGCGGAGGAAGTGGGCCATGGATTCATCAGATCACAGTTGAACCACAAGGCCATTTTTTCGCCCTCACCCGCGAGCCAATTCAATCCGCGGAATTAGGCCGGATGATTCTCCAAGGCCAGGATGGCGCCATCTGCACATTTGAGGGAGTTACCCGAAATAACACCAAGGGCCGGCCAACGATGCGCCTTGAATACGAATGCTATGAGGCAATGGCCATCAAACTCATGGCCCAAATTGGACAGGAGATCGCCGCCGCGCATGCCATTAGCCGAATCGCCATGGTGCATCGCCTAGGTCGGCTTGAAATTGGCGAAGCCAGCGTGGTAATCGTAACGGCTGCTCCGCACAGGGGGCCATCTTTCGAAGCTACTCGCGCAGGAATTGATCGCTTGAAGAAGATGGTCCCAATTTGGAAAAAGGAATTTTTCGCCGATGGTGAAGTTTGGGTGGACGGGGAATGGGACGACACCGTTTTAGCGCAACGATAGCCGCGATTGCGATTGCATTGAGCGCAGCGCTTCTGTGTGCTCAGCAAGACGTTATCATTCGGACCGAAGTGAAATTAGTGCGCGTTCTTACGAATGTTCGCGATGCCGCGGGCAATCTGGTGGGTGACCTATCGAAAGAGGATTTCGAAGTCCTAGACAACGGCGCACCGCAACAAATAGCAATTTTCGAGCGGCAAACGGCCCAGCCACTTGCAGTCAGTCTGTTGATCGACATAAGCGCTTCGACAGCGAAGGACCTGCCGATCGAAATAAGCAGCCTACAACGTTTTATCGACGAATTCTTCAAAGAAGGGACTGGAAACGATCTGGCCTCGCTCTATTCGTTCAACGACGAAGTGACTTTGCTGGCAGGATTCACGCGCAATCGCGATCAGTTGAAGAAAGCCATGCGCAACATGAAGGCAGAGGCTGGAACCTCACTCTATGACGCTCTAATGCTATCAGCGCCAAGACTGGGCGATCGAGACGGACGCCGCGTGTTTCTGGTGGTTACCGACGGTGGTGACACTACCAGCAAATACAGCTATCACCAAGCGCTGCGACGGGTCCACGAGGCTGAAGCCTCCATTTTTTCCGTCCTGATTCAACCGATCACGAATGATGCCGGCCGCAACATGGGCGGAGAAAATGCGTTGTACACGCTGGCCGCATCCACCGGTGGGCGGGTATTTCACGCAAGTGTCGGCCCTCGCTTAAACGCCGCCTTCACCGACGTTCTAAAAGCCCTCCGCACCCAGTACTATCTCGGTTATTATCCGAAAAATGTTCCCCTCAATAAGAATCCGTTCCATAGTCTTGAAGTTCGCGTGAAACGGAACGGATTGCGTACCGAAGCCCGCGCTGGATATTATGGAGACAGTTCCGGAGCCGCCGTTTCCAATGGAAATGGAAAGCGGCAATAGCCGGGTCCAAAGGCGTTTCTCAAAATAACAAATGGCTAAGTCGAAAACCAAAGCACCGGAGTCGACTCTTGCGGAAAATAAATATCTACTTGAGTTAGTGGATAATCAGCAACGAGTCAAAGTCAAGATGGAAGACAACCAGGAAGTAGTTGGCCACGTTGAATTCTTCGACGCCACCTTCGTCCGGTTAACCCGCCCGGGCGAACCAAATCTTTTTATTTATAAACACGACATCAAGTACATACTTGAGGAGGCCGAATAATTGGAGTCCTATCTGGAGACAGCCATCGGCATCGCGCGCGAGGCTGGGGCGCTAATTAACACTTTCGCCGAACGACGTGTTCCATTTGAATTGAAGGGCGAGTTCGACTTGGTCACCGAGGCCGACAGAGCCAGCGAAGAGCTCATCGTAAGCCGTCTTCAATCCCATTTCCCAACTCACACTATCATCGGTGAAGAAGGTGGGGAGCGATCGGCCTCCTCGGAATACTGCTGGTATGTTGACCCGGTGGATGGCACCACTAATTTCGCCCATGGTTTTCCTGTATACAACACCACGCTTGCTCTTGAACACAATGGCGAAATGATCGCCGGGGTTGTGTTTGACCCTACTCGCAACGAAATGTTCGCGGCGGAAAAGGGTGGTGGCGCTTATCTCAACGGCCACCGAATTCGCGTCTCAAAAGCGAACCGTGTGGAAGATAGCCTAGTGGCTACAGGGTTTCCGAGTCGTAAACGCCACGAGAATGTGAATGTTCATTTCTACTATCAACTGGCTTTGCAAAGCCATGGCGTTCGGAGAGCGGGGGCGGCGGCCATCGATTTGTCCTATGTCGCTTGTGGTCGATTGGACGCGTTCTGGGAATTCGGTTTAAGTCCCTGGGATATGGCGGCTGGAATTTTGCTAGTCCAGGAGGCCGGAGGAAAATGCAGCACCATGAAAGGGGCTCCAGCCAACCTTCGCGGACGGCATTTGCTAACCTCTAACACCCTGATCCACGAAGAGATGTTGAGGCTATTCGCTGGCATTTTCGCGGGAAATGTCAGGTATCCCATGATCGAGATGACCGATCCTGATAAGCAATAGTCCCCCGTCAAAAGTAATGGCAGTCCCATAACTTTCCGCCGATCCCGCTTTACTTTCAATGGGATAACTTGTTAGACTGACAGATTATAATGCGTACCGTCGACCTAATCCACAGAAAGCGCGACGGCGAGGAGTTATCCGCCGCGGAATTGTCTTTCCTAGTAAAAGAGTATACGCAGGGAAACATACCCGACTATCAAATGTCGGCGTTTCTCATGGCAGTATTTTTTTCCGGTATGACAGACCGCGAAGTTAGCTCATTCACCGACTGCATCATCGCCAGTGGCGAACGGGTTGACCTTTCTTCAATCCCCGGCGTCAAAGTCGATAAACACTCAACTGGCGGCGTTGGTGACAAAACCAGCCTGATCAGCGCGCCTCTTGCGGCCGCGGCAGGTGTGATTGTCCCCATGATTTCAGGCAGAGCCCTGGGGCATACAGGTGGGACCCTGGACAAGCTGGAGTCCATTCCGGGCTTCCGCACCAACCTCACAATTGACGAATTCAAAGCCCAGTTAGCGAAAACCGGTTTGGCCTTTATCGGGCAAACCGACCAAGTGACTCCGGCTGACGGCAAACTGTACTCTCTGCGGGATGCAACGGCTACAGTGGAGAGCATTCCGCTCATCGCGTCTTCCATCATGTCGAAGAAGATGGCCGTCGATCTGGATGCTGTCGTGCTCGACGTGAAGGTCGGCTCAGGCGCCTTCATCAAGAAACAGGTAGACGCACGCCGTCTGGCGCAAATGATGGTCGGTATTGGACGCCGCCTCGATAAACGAGTCCAGGCCTTGATCACCGATATGAACCAGCCTCTGGGATATGCCATCGGCAATGCCCTCGAAGTGATGGAAGTGTCCCAAACGTTGCAGAATGCGGGCCCAGTGGATTTAACTCGCCTTTCTCTCGAACTGGCTGCGCGCATGATCCACCTTGGGAAGAAGACTGCCACGATCGACGAAGCTCGCGAACTGGCGCAATTGAAACTAGTGGACGGATCCGGTTACCGTAAGCTGAAGGAAGTCATCGCGGCGCAGGGTGGCAATCCACAAGTTCTTGATCGCTTCGATTTGCTGCCGAATGCAACCGGAGCTAGAGAAATCAGCTCACCTCGTGGGGGCTACGTGGCCGGCATTGATGCCGAATTGATAGGCCAGGCATCGTCTATTATGGGTGCAGGCCGCGACAAGAAGGAAGATTCTATCGATCCGGCTGTCGGCGTAATCCTCGAAGTAAAGGTTGGACAAAAGGTGGAGGCGGGTAGCGTACTTTGCCGCCTGTATTACACTGGTGAAAACAGACTCGATGAGGCCGGTGAATTGATCGAGGATGCCTTCCGCATTTCAGTCAATCCCCCTGACGAACGAAACCTGATCCTTGAAGTAGTCGGATAAGCTTCTCGAAGAATATTAGTATTGCCAAAGGGACGACGGTAACCGTCGTCCCTTTTTGTTAGCGTTCCCCCCCGAACCGTCCTTTCAAGCGACATGGCCGCCTGATCCGATACAATCAAGGGCAATGAACGCCAATTCGATTTCCCGCAGGGACTTACTGCAGGCCGCATCACTGCTAGTCATCCCCTCCGTAGCTCCTCTTGCTGTCTCCGCCGCCACTCGTTCGCCCCTCAAGCTTTCAGTTTTTTCCAAGCACCTGCAGTTCGTGAAGGATGAAGAACTAGCCACTTGCGCCTCCGAAATTGGCGTAGATGGCGTTGATCTAACAGTGCGCCCCGGCGGCCACATAGAGCCGGCCAATATTGCAAAAGATCTACCGCGTTTGGTTGAAATCCTCCATAGGAAGGGGCTTGAAACTCCGATGGTCACCACGAGTATCGACGCGGCGACGCCAGAAGCAGAATCTATCCTCAAAACGTGCGCCCAACTCGGAATCCGCTACTACCGCTTCGGCGGCCTAAAATACAATGACGCAACACCGCCTCAGCAGCAACTGGCCGCCCTCAAGCCGCGAATGCGGG
Source organism: Acidobacteriota bacterium (assembly GCA_025350695.1). Lineage (GTDB taxonomy): Bacteria > Acidobacteriota > Terriglobia > Bryobacterales > Bryobacteraceae > JANXSF01. The sequence continues at coordinate 23,962 of JANXXI010000078.1, read as the reverse complement.
CGCTGGCGGAATTGAACCAAAAGCATGGAGTCTGCGGCATCTACCACACGCACTCAGGCGCGGGCCAACTCGGGGCTTCGATATGGGACCTGCACATTCTATTTGAAGGACTCCCCACTTCCGCTATTGGCATCAACTACGATATCGGGCACGCAACGATCGAGGGCGGCCTCGGCGGTTGGATGGCCACCACGAAACTTGCAGGTGCCGGGGGCATGAGAGGTCTCGCCGTCAAGGACTTCCTTTGGGCCAAGGGCGCCAAAGGTTGGGATGCGAAGTGGGTTCCACTAGGGGAAGGTATGGTCAAATTCCCCCAATTCTTCGCCATGCTCGCCAAGACAGATTTTCACGGCCCGGTTCAAATCCACTACGAATATCCACTTGGAGGAGCCGACAAGGGAGCCACTCAACTCACGATGGACCGTGCAAACATCCTCGGGGCTATGAAAAACGATGTAGTGAAACTTCGCAGGTGGATGGCCGAAGCCCAGCTCCTCTAAATACCAGGCCTTAGGTTGGCCCTGCGCCATGAGTAAGGTTCACTCTTCAGTCAGTTCCACCAGACGCTTGACGTCCATCGTATAGATAGCGGGCTTGCCGTGCATGTCCGATTGGAATAGAATCCGCTGGCTGGTTGGAGTGAACCGCGCGCGCACCTGCTTAGGATCCGTTGCCTTGTGTTCGCAAAACGTAAACTCTCGCCTGGTGTAGCGAACAAAAAGCAGAACGACGGGCGACGCCTTGCTCTTGCTTGCGCCAAGAAAAACAGTCGCATCGGAATTCGGCGTGAAGGTCGCGAACTGCGTCGTCGGCCCGATCAAACTATCCGCGTTGGTATCAGGCGAATGCTCGCGCAGTGAATTCAACTTAGTCGACTCTTCGGGAATGTGCAGATACTCAATTGATTCTCCGGTAGGAGACCAATACCCAGTGGCGACTCTTCCCGGCGCCGTTTTTAAACGCCGGTTGACAGTACCATCCAAATGCGCCAACCACAGAGAATCGTCAGCCGCGTAAAGGAAACTGGCCCGCTTCGGACGCGCCCCTAGCAGTTCAATGGGGGAAGATTGTTCCGCCACGGTAACCCCCGCGCCCTTGGCCATCGAAACCATTCGCAACCGAAAGGTGGCGCCATTGGTTTCCACCGCGAAAGCATTTACCCCATCGTCCCCAATGTGGAGGCCCGGATGATGTTTCCACCCCGTAGGCGACTCGTAGACTACGCGTTCCTTGCCTCCGCTCATTCCGCCCAGCAACAGTTGCTCCCCATCATAGAAAGCAATCGCCCGGTCATTCGGCAGAAGAGATAGTGAATCAGCGTCAAGCTTGGCAGCCTGCGTCAATTGACGCCAAGTGCCGTTCTTGAAATCCATGCGGAATCCTTCAAGACTGCCCGTGCGATCCGAGGAGAGTAGATAAAAATCAGAATGTTTGGAGATGATGCGGCAGGTTGTAGAGGAAAGAAAACTGGAATAGTTCGACTTGGTAAGACGCACCACCTCGAACTCAGTGGATGGATCCGGGTATTTGCCTCGATCCGCCGCCAGCTCCTGCCCTTTGCCGATCGAAGCAGCACGACCCAAGGCCGGCAGGAGGCCCATCACAGACCTCCGCGTCCAGGTGCTCATAGTTTCAGTATACAGCTAACGCTATTTTGCGCCGTGGCTCGACTTCAAGTGATCACCCAACAGATCCATGCCGAAATCGCCTTCAATATCGCGCCAAACTGAGTGGACATGGTTAGAATCGTTTTGGGTGTTATCGTGCTCCACCAGGAATCCTTGACCCTGAACGCGATAGTAGTGAGGACCGCCGCGTTCCGCCACACCCGCCCAGGCGAAGTTGATCTGGGAACCCGACTTCTTAATCAGATCCAGACGATGCTGTGCAATTTCATCGGGAACGTTGTAGGCATATTCATCCAGCACATCATGCAACAGCTTCTTCTGCGCGGCATTCAACTTTGAGATCGACAACCCGTTCGGCTGCCCTGTCAAAGCGGCCTTGCGACTGGCCATAGTGAAAATGTCTTTGTACGCGGTCTCCGTCACAATGGCTTCCTTCCTCTGTGCCGGGGTCAGAGCCATCAACAAGGCGCGAGCCTTGTCCTCTTCTTGACCCAGGACGCGAAGGCCCTTACGAGGTCCCTGCCGCACCTCTGCCGGATTCGTTCCGTAAAAACTCGGTCCCGCCGAGGCCTTGCCTTTGGCTATCGTCCAGTTCTGCGCCATGTGATGCCCTTCAACCCGGAATCCCCATGTGCCGGTCTCCGAAGGAGCGCCAAAAATTGAGAAGAAGTAATTCTCCGGGTCGCGAACGTTCGTCCCCTTCCCGGCTTCAAGAATTCGGAGCACTTCTTCAAGACTCATGATGCTGACCGCTTTCACATACCCTTGTTGGCTTAATCCTGAGCTTAACAAAGCTTGGGCCAAATGGCGTTGTTCCTGCGTCATCTCCTTCAAAGGCAACCCTTTCCTCACTCGAGGAATAAAGTGCCAGTTCAGGCGCTCATCGCTACTAAAGTCAAAAGTGGCTTTGGCCTTCTGCTCATCGCTTAGCGAGGCAAGCAGAGCATTGGCCGTTTGGGTCATTGCGGCAGGGGAGCTGAGGCGGCTATAGGCCGAAGCCAGTAAGCAAGCTGCAGCCACTGCCAGGGTGGTGCGTAGAATCAGGGGGCGCATAGGGAATCCTTTCCTTTAACGAATTTCGCCGCCCATTGCTAGAACGGCAAGTCTTTCTTCACAACCGGCGCCACGATGGATTTCGACAAGTATTTGTAGGGGTTTACCGGCGCTCCACCTTGGTGCACTTCATAATGCAAATGTGGCCCTTGAGAACGGCCAGTGGTTCCCGATCGCGCCAATACTTGCCCCCGGCGTACTTCTTGTCCGGGGATCACATCAAACGCAGAGAGATGGGCGTAATACGTCTTCAATCCGTTACCGTGGTCAACAACGACTAATTTACCGAACGTGCTCTGCCAATCGGCAAATTCCACAACTCCGTCAGCCGTAGCTTGAACACGCGTACCAATATGCGCCTCAATATCCACCCCAGCGTGAAAAGAATCGCCCCCTGTAAATGGGTCGGAACGAAACCCGAAGCTCGAAACCAACCGGCTTTGCACTGGCCAAATGGATGGCTGAATATTTACTTGCCAGGAATGCGCTACCTTTCTAAAACCACGGCCCAGATTGGCGCTGCGTAATGAATTGTAGGTATCCAAAGTTTCGCGATACGAGGGCACCAAGCGGCCCTCCCCTGCAATACTTCCTGGACCTTCCAGCTTGGCTTTGATTCCATAAGCCTGGGTAACTTCGTTAGCCAAAATTTGCAGGCTGGCCATCTGCTCGGTCTGTGTTTCCGACTTTTTCTGCAACACCTGGTAGCGTCTGCGAAGATTATCCGCCTCTTCCCGTAACGTGTTGTAGTTTCCTACTTTCCAAGCCATTCGGACATAACTGGTTACTATCCCGGCCATGGAAAACAGGCCAAATAGCGCAAGCGCCAACGTGGCGTACAGGATTTTGTAGGGTACATGGACACGCCGTAAACGGCCGTGCATTGAATGTGCGAGGACGAGAATAAAATAAGGCTGTTTCATGCAATCACTCTTGAGCTGAACATCTTTTGCTTGGCCGCAACTGCGCATCGTGCGCCAGTTATTGCCATTGAGTACTTAAGTTGCGGATTCCGGCAACTGTATCAGCCGACGGGGGGCATGTCAAGCCGTTTTTACAGTACAAAGTTTAACTATTCTTAGTATACACCACCCGAAGAGACTATTTCCCCGCTAGGAGTGGGAGGCAAACCTTCCCTTGCGGTACCCTAACTAAATACTCATGAGGATTGATTTCGGCGGTAGACATGCAATCGTCACAGGTGGAGTTAACGGGATCGGCAAAGCGATCGCCCTGGCGTTGGCAACGGCAAACGCTCGGGTGACAATCTTTGATTTAGATAGAGAGTCTCCCCAAGAATTGGGTAAGAGCCTCGGCGGCAATGGTATTGCCGTTGACATAACTAACCGGGCTTCTCTCGAAGCCGCTTTCGCGCTGGTTCCGGAAATTGACATCCTGGCAGCCAACGCTGGAACCGCCATTGGCGGAACGGTCTTCGACGCCACTCAAGAATCCTGGGATCGCACCATAGCCATCAATCTAACCGGAGTCTTCCAATCCATCCAATTCGCCGCCCGGCTAATGAAACCAAGGCGGCGCGGATCCATCGTCATTACGGCTTCTACAAACTCTTATGACGGAGAGGAAAACTTGATTGCCTACAACGCCACCAAAGCAGGCGTACTCGGAATTCTGCACACCGCGGCAAATGAGCTGGGCCCATACGGTATTCGCGTCAACTCAATCAACCCGGGTTTGATCCGAACACGCCTTACCGATCAATACTTCAACGATCCCGAATACCTGAAGCCCTATTTTCAGGGCATCCCGCTAGGCCGGGGCGGCCAACCGGAAGAAGTGGCCGCCGCCGCGGTCTTTCTTGTTAGCGAACAAGCCAGCTACATCACCGGAGCCTCGCTGGTTGTGGACGGCGGCCAACTGACATCGAAATTCGCCACTTGGAAAGAGCCCCAATCGAAATTCGAAGACGGCAAGTGGAAATTGGCCTCGGACTGATTCAACCAATTTAAACAAACGTCATGCCCGCAAAGCTGACGATGCTAGTTTCGTCAATGTTCCACTGTTCATAGTGCTCCATATTTCCCTTCAACCCAGGAGCGCTTTTCAAAAAAGTGTAAAACGGCGCAGAGCCACACCACTTCAGTTGGTCTTCCCCGCCCTCCGCCACTAAACTCCAATAGTCGGAAGCGTTACTGGCGCAGATTTTCTCCATCCGGGCCTTATCCATCTCGGCCACATGCGTCATTTCAGCCTCATTTGCCCGCGCCGCCGTCTCGTCCCCGTAGCGTTGCCCCATGTGCGCCATATCCACGCCCATTACCCAACAAGCCTTGCTCCCCAGCCTTGTCCCAATCTCCCCTAATGCGTCAAAGAACCGCGCGGTGTCCTGGTTCGATTCGGGAAGCCGACCCTCCGCAATTTCAACAGCAAACGAGCCCACTAACACGGGAAGGATACGCACCCTCGGACCCAGCAAATGCTGAAGAAATACCGTTTGGAACTCAAGGGAATGTTCGAAGGAGTGGCAATAATCCTCCATCACTACAGCCCCCGGGGCCTTTGCGAACAATTCGTCCACTAACGCTGTCTGCGTCTCTGCCGCGCCGTAGGGCGTGACATAATTCTTCCGCGTCAACCCGAACTTCGAGGCATCTCCATAATGGGAAGTTCCCAACAAAATAAACGTGCGATCCATGTCAAGAGCCGGCCGCAGCGCCGAATAAGCAGCGCGGTAAGAGTCGTAGCCGCCAAACGGAGAGACATGCGGAGCCGCAATCCCGCGAACCTGACCAAACGTTTTTGCCCCAACCCCAGTCATGTACTGATTGAATACCGTACGCAGTTCTTCGGGCGTATCGGGATAAGCTCCGCCGGCATGGCTCGCTGTTTTCACGGGAGACTCGGCAAACGCCTTGTGTTTCTCCTCCCGCGCCTTTTCGTAAACTTCATCTTCAAGGAACGCCGCTTTGCTGAGCGACTCCCAAATCTGATCCTTCACTTTGGTAATGGCAATGTCTCCAGTTTCACGAACCAGATAAGCCGAAAGTTCGTTCTCTTCGGTCTCGCCGTCAAAGAACTGCAAAAAGGGAACAACCGACGGTGGCAGAATCAACGTCGCATCAGAATAGCCGTATGAATCGCGAATCATTAATCCAGGCCGGTCTTCCACCGGAGAAGGCATTATGTCCAAGTTCCACCGAAGGCGGGGCAATATGCGGGGCATCGCTCTATGATAGCTGTATGGCCCTTCTTACCCAAACGCAAATTTCCGCCGCATTAAGCGAACTTAAACAGTGGACAAATCTTAACGGAAAGCTTCACCGCGAATATACGTTCCCGTACTTCGCCCACGCCATTGGCTTCATGGCGACGGCCGCTCTTCAAATCGAGAAAAACAATCACCATCCGGAATGGTCTAACGTTTACAATCGAGTCACGGTCGATCTTACGACGCACGACGCGGGCGGCATTACGAAGAATGATGTCGACTTGGCCATATACCTCGAAGGACTCGCCCAAAGACTCTCATGAAATCGTTCCTTGCCTTTTTACTTCTAACCACCGCCGCGGTGGCCCAGAATTACCCAAGCGCGGAATTAGATCAATTAATTGAAGACGCCGTGCGCCGCGATGCCATGCCGGGCGCAGTGCTCCTTGTCGGCCAAAATGGACGGATCGTTTACCAGAAAGCTTACGGACGCCGAGCGTTGGTTCCACAAAAAGAGGACATGACGCTCGACACAATTTTCGATTGCGCTTCCCTCACCAAAGTAATTGCCACCTCGGCCTCGGTGATGAAACTTGTGGAGCAAGGCAAAATTCGCTTGAACGACCGCGTTACTACATACTTGCCAAAATTCCAAAACGGCAGGAGCGACATTACGGTGCGCTTGCTTCTAACGCATTTCTCCGGCTTGCGGCCCGATCTTGACTTGAGACCCGTCTGGCAAGGGTACAATTTAGGCATTCAAAAAGCGCTGATCGACCGGCCAATCGCGATGCCCGGAGAAAAGTTCATCTACAGTGACATTAACTACATTCTGTTGGGCGAAATCGTCCATGTCGTTTCCGGTAAGCCGCTGCCGGAATTCGCCAAGCATAACCTCTTCGATCCGTTAGGCATGACGGAAACAATGTTCCAGCCGCCGGCCAATCTTCGCGGTCGTATTGCCCCCACTGAACATTATCCAGGCGACGCTGGCCCGCTGCGCGGCATCGTGCACGACGAAACTACAAAATTCATGGGAGGCATTGCCGGTCACGCTGGCTTGTTTTCGACTGCGCAAGATTTGGCCAAGTTCGCTCAAATGCTGATTAATGGCGGAGAACTCAACGGTAAGCGCGTGCTGAGCCCTCTTACCGTTCACAAGTACACGGAACCTGCTACCCCCGCCGATCAGCCGATCCTTAGAGGATTGGGCCCCGACATCGACAGCCCGTTCTCCTCCAACCGCGGTGAACTCTTCCCCGTTGGCTCCTTCGGCCATACTGGATTTACAGGAACATCCCTTTGGATCGACCCGTCAACAAAAACGTACGTCATCCTCATGTCCAACAGCGTGCATCCGCACCGGCGGCCGGCGAATGTTGGGCTACGAGCGAAGATAGCCACCATTGTCGCCGCCAACACCGGCGTGGATGCCCCCGGTATGATTCTATCGGGCTACAACGAAACCTTGACCGGGGCCGGAGTGCGTCGCGCGGTGGCCCGCAACGCAACGGTTGAAACGGGCCTCGACGTCGGCGTTGCTCAAGGCTTTCCCATGCTGCAGGGCAAGAAGGTTGGTCTGATCACTAACCAAACCGGGCTCAACAAGAACGGCGAAAGAAATGTGGACGTAATGCTAAAGGCGGGTGTGACTATCGTCTCGCTGTTGGCGCCAGAGCATGGAATTTTTGGCAAGGAGGATCACGAAAACGTCGGCCACAGCAAGGACGAAGCGACCGGCCTCAAGGTATGGAGCCTCTACGCCGGAAAGAATCGGCGGCCCTCAGGTGAGATGCTAAAGGGCCTCGACGCGTTGGTGTTCGATATTCAGGACATTGGCACCCGCTTTTATACCTACCCCGCCACCATGTTGAATGCCATGGAGGAGGCTGCCAAGCACAAGATTGCTTTTTATGTGCTCGACCGCCCCAATCCAATTAACGGAGTTACAGTGGAGGGCCCCATGCTCGACACAGGCCTTGAGAGCTTCGTTGCTGCTTATAAGCTACCGTTGCGTCACGGTATGACGATGGGCGAAATGGCCAAAATGTTCAATGCCCAATTGAAGATCGGCGCCGATCTTCACGTGGTTCAAATGAAGGGATGGCAACGCGGAGATTGGTACGATTCCACAGGCATCCCCTGGGTTAACCCATCCCCAAACATGCGGTCCCTGAATGCCGCTCTCCTCTACCCAGGCATAGGAATGATTGAATATTCGAAGAACTATTCCGTGGGCCGAGGAACCGATGCGCCGTTCGAACAAGTTGGAGCCAATTGGATGAATTCGAAGGCTCTCGCTTTGGCGCTAAACAACCGAAAAATTCCCGGAGTCAGAATCTATCCCACGTGGCTTGAACCGATCGAGTCGAACTTTAAGGGAGAGCGCATAGAAGGACTGCGATTCATGATCACTGATAGGGAGCAATTCCGTTCCTTACGACTGGGAATGGAAATTGCCGTGGCTTATGAACGGCTCCATCCAGGGAAGATAGATTGGAACGCAAATTTGAAGTTGATTGGAAGCAAGTCGGTTATCGAATCCATTCGTAAACTGGAAGACCCGAGGTTTGTGTTTGACCGGGTAGACGCTGAGTTGAAGCCATTCCTTGAAAAGCGCCTCAAGTATTTACTGTATTAGAAAAATGAGCGGCAGAGGACGAATGCCTCTACCGCTTTTACCATTTCCACCATCAAACTTTGAAATCAACAGGCGTAACTCCGGAAGGCCCATTTCGAATCGCAACAGCCGTGACCAACTTCCAAAGAGACTTTAGTCGATTGGGTTCGTTTTTCAGGCCTGGCGCCGGAGTGTTGGGGGAGGTTTCCATCGCCTTGTTGATTCGCATGCAGACCATTCTTTTGTGCCATAGGCGACTTGGCGGAACAAGGCCCAACGGTGTGGTACCTCTAACAAGATTTTCCGATCAGTAAACGGTTTCAGTGGCCCAGGTACTAAGAGTCACGACCAATTGGAACTGAATAAGCCCTTAATAAACAATCCCACGGAGCAATGTACCGGAATCAATCCGTCCCCTGTGGCGCCAAAATTCTAGTACATATGCAATTGTTAACTGTTCTTTTGACGATTCGATCTACGGTCGGCCTTTGGCTTGAAACGCCGGCCTCAAGGCGGCATTCGCCAAATCGAGAGCGGTCCGATAACTTAGCCGGATTGCCCGCTCCAACTTGTTGAAATTTAAGCGATCGATTGTGTCAACAGGCTCATGATACCCAGGGTGCAATCCGCCAAAGATCCAGACGGAGGGAACATCGGCCAATAAGAATGGGTAATGATCGCAGCGGAACAGAATGTTTTGGGTTGGTTCCTTCTCGAACTTCTCGTCGAAATGAAAGCCGATCCTCCTGTTTGCCCGCTGCAGACTTAGTTTCAGTTGAGGACTGTACTCAGTACCGACAAGATTCATGGACTTACGTGTGTCGCCAGCGATTTTCAACCGGCCCTGAGTCGTGGCAGTGTGCGCTTCGTCTCGCGCAACCATGTCCAGGTTGATCACAGCACTAGTCGCGGCAAGAGGCCGCAAGGGATGGTCGACATAGTGAAACGAACCCAACAGAAAATTCTCCTCGGAGCCAAAACTTATGAATAGTATGGACCGCTTGGGCTTCGCTCCTGACTGGTGAAACAAACGAGCTAGTTCGATGACAGCCACTGTGCCTGATCCGTTATCATTGGCGCCCGGATAGTAGTTGTCCCCTCGAACAGGGAGATGATCATAGTGGGAAGTGAGCAGAATCGTCTCTGATTTTAGAACTGGATCTGAACCTTCAAGGAGGCCGACGACATTCGAGCTGATACCTTCGCGGAATTTGGAATGGACCAAGCGTAGCTCAAGTTCTCCAGCAAGCCGGAACGAAACGTTCGCTAGAGTTTGATCAATCTTTTCTTGCAAGCTGCGCCAATTGGGAATCAGCTTCCCCGCCGCATCTTCGTTCAGATTCACAAAGGGGATTTGAACGCCCTCTTCGATTTGCCGATCCGCATTGCCACGAGTGGGCGAGGAGCCCGCGCCCGAAACACTCCTGTTTTTCGCCGACCGGAGAATCACCAGCGCCACCGCGCCATGAGCCTGCGCATTTCGCAATTTTGACCGGTAGTTGGCATACCTCGTCAGTCCTCTGCCGAGGAAGACGCTTTTCGGATCACCCTCCTGTGGTTCTCTATCGAAGACGAAGACGATTTTCCCGCGAGGTTCGATGCCTTTGTAGTCGTCATATTCATACTCGGGAGCAGTAATGCCGTAACCGGCAAATACGGCCTCCGTCTTCAACGAAAGATCGCGATGAAACGCCCCAGTGAAAGCGTTCTTCGCCGCCAGGGTGACGTCGCCAAGACGGAGGAAGCTTTTGTCACCGTCAAGCGTGTTGGCCGTAACTTTGAACTCTTGAAAGAAGGAATCCCCATTGCCGGGATGAAGGCCGGCTTCGCGAAACTGTTTGGCAACGAAGTCCGCAGCCATCGTCGCGCCCGGAGTCAGCGAAGCTCGGCCCGCCAACTCTTTGGAGGTTAGATATTCAAGATCGGCAGTTAGCCTCGTCTTTGCAGGTTTAGGATCAGCAGCCAGGATGGGTAGAACACAAAGAAGGGCAAGGAGTGGGCGGCGCATTGCCTCTAGGTTACGCTAAGCGTCGGTCGGTGGACGCACGCCGGTCATGGAAACAACGCCAAGCGCCGCCAAGAGTCCCAGGAAATGCAGCAGAATCTGATTGTCGCCTTTTTCAATTTGATCTTTCGTGAAGCAGCGGTACACGCCGCCGGCCAGGATCAAGGCAAACATGCCCTTGCCGGTTAAGAACCATAGAGCCGCGGCCGCCGCGCAAATTATCATTCGCTGTCGCCTGGACAATGCCCGAAAAGCCCGCCCTCCGTCAAGCATCCAAACCGGAATCAAGTTGAAGAGGTTGATATAGCCACCAGCGTCGGCCAGGGCGAGCCAGATCGGTGACTCCGTGGCAACGCCAACAATCAAGCATGTGAGTGCCGCTCCCAGTCCCCAAATCGGACCGCCCAGCGCGATTTGCCCCTCTTGATTCGGAGTGGCTCCTCGAAAATCGGCGCGGATGAAGGCGCCGAACAGAGGAATGAACATGGGCGCAGTCGACTGAATCCCGAAACGGCGCAAAGCAAATACGTGCCCCATCTCGTGCACATAAATTGAAAGAACGAAGCCAAGCCCAAACTTCCAACCGTAGAGGCTCCAATAGAGCAGCATCGACGCAAACATTGAAAATAGCGTTTGCATTTTCCCCAAGCCGAAAATGAGGAATTTGCCCTTCGTGAGAGCCAGAAGCGCGATGCCTTTGAACTTCCAAATCAACAGCCCAAAGCCACCCAATGGGCCAAGCACTTTCTTCCAGCGAGAGCCTTCCGGAGGAGCATCTTCTTGTATAGGAGGCGGCGCTGGGGCTTTGGCATCGATACGATCGGCAAGAGCCCTGTATTGAGGCGAATCGGGCGGCAAATAGCGCAGCGACTCAGCCCAGGCCTCCCGCGCCCGTGGCAGGTCACCTTGCGACTCCGCCCAGTTGGCCCGCGTGGAAAGCTGCTCCAGTTCCTCTGTATAAACGAGGGTTGCGCACGAGGGGCAAATTAAGCTCACCGCTTGAAGTTTCAGTCCGCATTGGGCGCAAAATTGATGGGGAACTTCGCTCATAAGGTGTGCCTTCGCCAAAAAAGAAAAAGAGGGACCCGCGAAGGTCCCCCTCGTATCCAGCCGGGCAAACTACAGCAATTCTGACGAACTGAAGAAAAATCGGGTTTCGTCGGCAGCCGTTTCCGAGGCATCGGATCCATGCGCGGCGTTGCGTTCAATGCTGGTTGCGTACAACTTGCGAACCGTTCCTTCCGCGGCATTGGCTGGGTTGGTTGCTCCCATCAAGTCACGCCACTGCTTCACGGCGTCTTCACGTTCCATCACCAGAGCCACAATGGGGCCTTCCGTCATGAACGTTACCAGACTGTTGAAGAACGGACGTTCCTTGTGGACGGCGTAAAACGCTTCACCTTGTTCCTTCGTAATTCTAAGCTTCTTCATCGCAACAATGCGGAAGCCATGCTTTTCTATCAGGTCGATAATCTTACCGGAGTTTCCGGCCGCGACAGCGTCCGGCTTAATCATTGCGTAGGTGCGTTCCAAACTCATAATCTGCTTTTAACCTTTTCTCCAATTTCGGCGGGCGTGGCGCAAACCGTGATGCCCGCATCTTCCATCGCCTTAATCTTGTCGGAAGCTTTGCCGCTGCCACCGGAAATAATGGCGCCGGCGTGTCCCATTCGACGGCCCGGAGGCGCCGTCTGTCCGGCAATAAATCCAATCACCGGCTTCTTCACGTTGTGCTTGATCCATTCGGCGGCGATCTCTTCATTGTTACCGCCAATTTCGCCGATCATGACAATGGCAGTCGTATCCGGATCGTCGTTGAACAGCTTGATGGCATCAATGTGCGTTGTACCAATGATTGGGTCGCCACCGATGCCGATGCAGGTCGATTGTCCGATGCCCAACTTGGTCAACTGGCCAACTGCTTCGTAGGTTAACGTGCCCGAACGAGAGACTACACCCACGGGGCCCTTCTTATGAATGTGGCCTGGCATGATGCCGATGCGGCATTCGTCAGGTGTGATTATGCCAGGGCAATTTGGACCGATCAACCGAGACTTACGATCCTTCAAAAACTCACGCACAATGATCATGTCACGGGTCGGAATGCCTTCCGTAATGCAAACGATCAGTGCAATCCCTGCGTCAGCCGCTTCCATGATGCCGTCGGCGGCGAACGGCGGTGGCACGAAAATCACGGTGGCATTGGCGCCGGTTTCTTTTACCGCTTGGGCAACGGTATCGAACACCGGACGATCGAGATGCTTCTGGCCGCCCTTCCCCGGAGTTACACCGCCCACCACTGTGGTTCCGTAGTTCAAGGATTGCTGCGCGTGAAAAGTGCCTTGGCTCCCAGTAAAACCCTGAACCAGCAGCCGTGTATTCTTGTTTACAAGCACGCTCATTGGGCTGCCCTCACGATCTTCTGAGCTCCATCCAACATCCCTTCGCCGACGCCGAAGTTGAAGCCGGATTCAAGCAGAATCTTCTTGCCTTCTTCCACGTTTGTTCCTTCCATCCGAATTACAATGGGCACCTTGATTCCCAAATCGCGAGCAGCGTTGACAACACCGCGGGCCAAAATGTCGCACCGCAAAATGCCGCCAAATATGTTGATGTACACAGCTTTTACGGCAGTGTCGGAAAGCAGAATTCGGAAGGCATTCTTAATTTGTTCCTCGTTAGCTCCGCCGCCAACATCCAGGAAGTTAGCCGGTTCGCCACCGCAGTATTTAATGATGTCCATGGTGGCCATGGCAAGACCGGCGCCGTTCACCATGCACGCGATGTTGCCATCGAGCTTGATGTAATTAAGACCAAACTTCGAGGCCTCTACTTCCAGCGGATCCTCTTCGTTCAAGTCGCGCAGACCCTCGAAATCCTTATGGCGGAACATGGCGTTATCGTCAATAGTGATCTTGGCGTCAAGAGCCATCACCTTGCCGTCCGTCAGAAGAATAAAAGGATTGATCTCGGCAAGCGATGCATCAATGTCTTCGTAAGCTTTGGAGAGAGCTATCATGGCCTTCGCTGCGTCGTTCACGCTAGCGGCAGGCACGCCAATTCCAAATGCCAATTTGCGAGCCTGAAAGGGACTCAAGCCAATTCCGGGCTCAATAATCTCTTTTAAAATTTTCTCAGGAGTGTGCGCGGCTACTTCTTCAATATCCATGCCGCCTTCACTTGACGCCATGAAAACGTTCTTGCCCTCAACGCGGTCAAGAGTGATGCCAAGGTAAAGTTCCTTTGCTATCGGCAGGCCTTCCTCAATCAAGAGGCGCTGCACTTTGGTTCCTTCGGGTCCAGTCTGGTGGGTCACCAACTGCATGCCCATAATCTTGTGGATGGCCGTTTTGGCGTCTTCAAAGGTTTTGGCGACTTTGACGCCTCCCCCCTTGCCCCGGCCACCGGCGTGGATCTGCGCTTTGACGACGGTAACCCCGCCAAGTTCCTTGGCAGCAGCCTCGGCATCCTCTACATTTAAGGCCATTTTGCTCTTAGGCACAGGGACCCCGTAGCGAGCCAAGATCGCTTTGGCCTGGTACTCATGAATTTTCATAGGGTAAACTTCAACTATAGCATGCCACTTTTGCCCTATCTTGATTCCGTAGTCCAACGCCAGAACTTGTCCGCTGACGATGCCGAGCAGGCAATGATGGCCATTTTGGGCGGGGAACCCTCTGTAGCCCTGATTGCCGCGTTCCTTATCGCTTTAAAAATGAAAGGCGAAACCGCCGACGAAGTGTACGGTTTTGCAAAGGCGATGCGGCAGCGGGTTGTTCATGTGGATGTCGATTTGCAAGGAGAGCGATTGCTTGATACTTGCGGCACTGGTGGCGACGGTTCCCATACTTTCAATATTTCCACGGTCACTGCCTTTGTTGTGGCCGGGGCGGGAGTGCGTGTGGCGAAGCATGGCAACCGTTCGATCACCTCTCTGTTCGGTAGCGCTGATTTGTTAGAAGCGCTGGGTGTAAACATCGCCATTGAGCCGGCGCAAATGGCGCAATCGATCAAAGAAGTGGGCATAGGATTTTTGTTTGCCCCTGCGCTGCATCCGGCAATGCGGCATGCGCAGCCAGCCCGGCGCGAGCTGAAGATTCGCACCGTCTTTAACATTTTGGGACCACTGGCCAATCCGGCTGGGGCAACCGCACAGTTGATTGGCGCGCCAAATTTGCAGGCGGCTGAGCTGATGGCGGGAGCGTTGAGCCGTTTGAATTTGGAGCATGGGTTCGTGGTTCATGGCAGTGATGGGCTGGATGAAATCACGACCACCGGCCCGACAAGTGTGTTTGAGGTGCAGCCGGGAATCGTTAAGCAGTTTGAGTGGAATCCTTCAGACTTTGGATTGCCGGTGGCTGACCCGTCTGCCCTAAAGGGCCGTGGGCTTGAAGAAAACACGGCGATTGCGCGAGCTGTTCTTCGCGCGGAAAAAGGACCGTGCAGGGATATTGTTCTTGCCAACGCAGCGGCTGCGCTTGTGGTGGCAGGTAAGGCCGGCTCCTTGTTGGAAGGCGTCCGGTTGGCCGAAAGCGCAATTGATTCCGGAGCGGCGTTAGGTAAATTGGAAGGCTTGGTTCGCTTTACGCAAAGCTGCAATTTCTCGGATTAAGCCCCTTTCTCATAGGGGTCTGTAGTTTGCACATTTTCCTACTAGCCCCCTATAAAATAGGGGGATTAGTTTCGGAATCATGCCGCAAGTCCCCAATTATCACAATCGTGAATAGGAGTTGTCTTGTTGTCTCGAAGCTGTTTCCGTTACCTGAGCAGTCGGACCGGGGGGTCCTCCGCCGACCACAGCGAATTCCAAAGCCCTGAGAATGCTTCTTGAATCCTGAAAGATACAAACTCCAGTCGCCGGACAAATCCGGCGAATCCCCCTATTTTCATAGGGGGCTAGTCGGAGGGGGATGGTCGGAATCGCATTCGGTTAAGTTGGAGAGTATGGCTTTCATCCGATCCGACATGGCGGAACGGGCATACACCTGATCGCACCCGGCTTCTAGCGCCTTCCGCTTCAATTCTTCCTGAACGTGTGAATGGAAACCGATGATGCGCACCCCTTTGCCGAACACTTGTTGGCGCAGCCACAGAATTGTTTCGATAGGTTTCGCCGCGGCACAGTTCAGGTCGAAGACGTAAATATCCGGAGGCTGAGATGCTCTGGCTTGAACTGCATCGACCGTCCGCAAGGTGGTCAATTCCGCTCCGGCCAGCTTCGCCCCCTCCTGGATCTTGACGAAAAAGAAAAGATCATCCAGCACCGCATAAATCTTACTCATTGGCGACCAGTATCGCATGCTATGTTTGTAGAGAATGCCCGGTGATAACCCGTTTCTTGACCCCCAACGTTTTGAACGGCGCATTGAACCTTGCGTCGTTGTGATCTTCGGTGCTAGCGGAGATCTAGCAAAAAGAAAGCTTGTGCCGGCGCTTTACCGGTTGGCTTATGAGAGGAGACTGCCTCCTGGATTTGCGATATTGGGTGTTTCCCGCACGCCACTTTCCGATGACGACTTCCGCGCAAAGATGAAGGAGTCCGTCCAGAAGTATCTGGAAAATAGCCCCTTCGACGAATCCCTCTGGAATGAATTCGCCCGTGGACTATTTTATGAAGCCGGCGACATTGGCAACACCGCCAGCTTCGTTGAACTGGGCAAACGGTTGGACGCGGTCGCCGCGGAGCGCAACACCAGCGGCAATGTTCTCTTCTATCTATCTACTCAACCTAGCCAATACGGCCCGGCAGCTGCCGGTTTGGGTAAGGCTGGGTTGGCTAAGCAGGACAAAGGGTGGCGCAGACTAATCATTGAAAAGCCCTTCGGCCATGATCAACAAAGTGCGCGGGAACTGGAAGTGTCTTTGCATGAATTCTTTGCGGAGAATCAGCTTTATCGCATCGACCACTATCTTGGCAAAGAGACGGTGCAGAACATTTTGGCTTTCCGTTTTGGCAACCCAATCTTCGAGCCTCTATGGAATCGCAACTATATCAACCACGTGCAGATTACGGCGGCGGAATCAATCGGTGTGGAAGATCGCATTCAGTATTACCAGGATGCAGGCGCCCTGCGGGACATGATTCAGAACCACCTGCTGCAGGTGATGGCCACCGTCACCATGGAGCCCAGCGCTGTTTTTGAAGCAACGGCGGTTCGCGATGAGCGCGCGAAACTGCTGCGATCCATCCGCATTTGGAAGCCGGAAGAAGTGATGGAAAATACGGTGGCCGGCCAATACGGGCCAGCCAGTATCGCCGGACAAAACGTGGTTGGATTCCGGCAGGAGCCAAAAGCAGATCCCAAGGCTAAAACAGATACATTCGCCGCGGCCACATTCTTCGTGGAGAATTGGCGATGGGCTGACGTTCCTTTCTACATACGCACCGGCAAGCGCATGCCCAAGCGGGTTACCGACATCGCAATCCGGTTCAACTCCGTTCCTCATTCGCTCTTCAAGACCATGTCGGACGGGGAGCAGATTGAAACGGCGCGGCCCAATGTGTTGGTGCTGCGCATTCAACCGGAAGAGGGAATTTCATTGCGTTTTTCGTCGAAGCAACCCGGCGCTGGTATGACGCTGCGACCTGTTTCGATGGACTTCAATTATGGTTCCAGCTTCGGCGTACGAACGCCGGCAGCCTATGAGACATTGCTGCTGGACGCAATGTTGGGCGATGCCACACTCTATACACGGCAAGACATGGTGGAGGCATCCTGGTCGGTGGTTCAACCAATCCTTGATACCTGGGCGGCAAGGGCCGACGATCCGTTTCCGAATTACGATGCAGGCACCTGGGGACCGAAGGCTTCCGATGAAATGCTGGCGCGGCGCGGCCATACTTGGAGGGTTCCGTAATGGCCACCGCCGTTCAACCCGAAAAAATCCTGAAGGAGCTGGCCAATCTTTGGGTGGATTTGGCTAAGGAAGATTCAGCCAAATCGGCGAACGGCGTTATCCGCGCCTGTTCGATGACATTGCTGATCGCAAGCGCATCCGAAGAAGATGCTGAATCGGCCGCTGAAACGGCTGCTGAACTGCTGCGGGCCCATCCGGGCCGAGCTATTTCCTTGCGGTTTCAAACTAGCGGCGAAAGTGTGCTTGAGTCACGCGTGTTCGCCCGCTGTTGGATGCCTTACGGACAACGCCAACAGTTGTGTTCCGAGCAGATCGAAATTTCGGCCTCGATGGATCGTCTGGCCGACGTTTACGCAGCTGTACTGGGCATCACCGTCCCAGATTTGCCGGTTGTACTTTGGACGACGACCCCTTCCCTGCTCTTCCGGCCGGAATTCGCGGAGATGCTAATGTTGGCCCGCACCGTCATTATCGACACCGCAAAGTTACCTGACACTTGCTTGGCCCTGACTCGAGTGAATGAATTATTCCAGCAAGGTTGGAGAATGAAGGACCTTAACTGGTCGCGGCTGACGGTCTGGCGCGAAGCGATCGCTCATGTTTTCGAACACGATTCGTGGCGTGAACTGATTCCGCTTATAGATGCCGTTACGATTTCGCATCGCGGAACTACCCTATCCACCGACGTCTGCTATATGGCGGCTTGGCTTGGCGCACGGCTACCAGCCGCCAAGATAATTTTTATCAACGGCGCGGAGAACGTGGACGAAGGTGTGCAATCGGTGTCGATCGCGGCGGGAGTTCGTCATGCTTCTGTATCGTCCAGCGAATCCGGACGGCTAGCCATTGACGTCGACGGCAAGCAACACCAAGTACTAATGCCACCCCAAACAGAACAAGCTTTGCTTCACGAAGAACTATCTATCGCCGGTAGAGACCCCATCTTTGAACAGGCGCTAACTGGCGCGGCTAAATATTCCGGAGCCCCCAATGTCTGATATTTTCAGACACCCAACTCCGCAAGCGGCTGCCTCGGCGGCCGCGACCCGAATCGCCAAAATCATACATCAAACATGCAGCCAATTTGGCAAAGTGACTATTGCGGTGTCCGGTGGATCGACACCAAAGCTTCTGTTTCAGGAATTGTTGACCCGTGATGTGGCGTGGGCAGGAGTTCATGTGTTTTGGGTGGACGAAAGGGCCGTGCCGCCCGATGATGAGCAGAGTAATTTTAGACTAACCAAGGAATATCTGCTCGATTCCTTAAAGGAAGCCGGCCCCACCGTTCATCGTATTCAGGCGGAACTTAAGCCGGCGGAAGCAGCGCGTCTCTACACGGATGACATAGTCAATTTCTTCAGGCTGAGTGCCGGAGAAATCCCAGTTTTTGACATTGTCCAATTGGGCATGGGGGACGACGCCCATACGGCGAGCCTATTTCCGGGCGAGCCGCAAATCCAAAATCATAGCGGCATTGCGGCGGCGCTCTACGTTGAAAAAAAGACACAGTGGCGCATCACACTCCTTCCAGGTCCCATTCAACATGCGCGTTATCGAATTTGTTTGATTGCCGGCAGCGACAAAGCCCAACCCTTGAAAGCAGTTCTGGAAACACCGGCCGATACGATGCGTTTTCCCGCGCAGCTTGCCAACACGATGCGAGGTCCGACGGAGTGGTATGTGGACGAAGCAGCTGCTAGTTTGCTCAGCTAACGCGATACTTGGAGTTCTACTAGCCCAGCCTGTGGCGCAGGTTCGCATGCTGGCAGTTGGGGATGTAATGCTTTCGCGGCATGTCCGGCGCATTGCCCTTGAACATAAAGACCCGGCGTGGCCGTTTCGGAAATCAGCCTCCTTGCTGGCCGCCGCCGACATAACATTCGCCAACCTTGAATCTCCTTTCTTTGATCAAGGTCCACCGCCGCCTCTGAACATCATGGTTTTCAAAGCTCCACCGGAGATGATTGAAGGGCTGACCCTTGCGGGAATTGACGTGGTGTCAACAGCCAACAACCACTCGCGAGACTACGGTCCCCACAGCATTCCCTTTACTGTGGAACATTTGAAGAAGAACGGGATTGAACCGGTTGGCACGGGCGTGGACTTCGTTCAGGCGCATGCTGGGGCAGTGATCGAACGCAAGGGAACCAAGTTCGGTTTCTTAGCCTACGCGCACGACCAGCGGAATGGCAATTGGAAGGAGTTGGATCCGCGTGTGGCTGATATGGACATTCCGCAAATGCGCAAGGATGTTGCCGCCCTCGGCAAGTCAGCTGATGTGGTGATCGTTTCCATGCACGCAGGAACGGAGTATTCAACAATGGTGCATCCTATTCAAATAGCATTTGCGCGAGCAGCAATTGAAGCCGGAGCGACGGTAGTGCTGGGGCATCATCCGCATGTGATTCAATCCGTGGAACCCTACCGGGGCGGAATAATATTTTATTCACTCGGAAATTTTGTTTTCGATCAACAGCCGGCGGGAACGGACCGTGGAATTGCCGCTGAGACCATTTTCGAGGGCGGGGCGTTGAAGAGTTACCGGACCCTGCAGATTCAGATTCGGGAAACCGTTCCGGAAGTTGTGACAGGGACCAAAACACCGAACTGATCAAGCATGGTCTGTGATATACAAGTGGGAATGCGCAGACGAGATTTTGTTGCCCTGACCACTCCGGCCCTGCTGATGGCGGCCCCGACCCATAAGACGGAGGTTTCCATACATGGGGAGCAGTTTCGGATCAACGGAAAACCAACTTATGCGGGACGCTCTTTCAGGGGAATGAAGATTGAAGGATTGCTGATGAACTCCAGAGTTGTTCAGGGCATCTTTGACGATCGGAATCCTGAAACGCTGGTGAAGTGGAAGTATCCGGATACGGGAAAGTGGGATGCCGAGCGCAACACAAAAGAATTCCTGGCGGCCATGCCCGAATGGCGGGCTCACGGACTGCTTAGCTTCACCATCAATCTTCAGGGTGGAAGTCCTGAAGGCTATTCCAAGAAGCAACCATGGATCACAGGCGGCATTTCTCCAGACGGCTCACTGAAAAAAGATTACCTGCGACGGTTGCAGATGATTTTGGATAAAGCCGATGCCCTGGGCATGGTTCCTATTTTAGGGATTTTCTATTTCGGACAAGACCAAAACGTCAAAGATGAAGCCGGCGTCAAGCGCGCTGTTCGCAACACAGTGGAATGGGTTTTGGCTAGGGGCTATCGGAATATTCTTTTGGAAGTGGCGAACGAATGCGACGTCAAAAGCTACGATCATGAAATCATCAAGCCTGCTCGGATGCCGGACCTGATTCAACTGGCCAAGAGCATCACCCGCGGCGGCAGAAGATTGCTGGTGGGCACCAGCTTTGGCGGAAGAACGATTCCGACGGAGCAGATTGCGGCCGCCTCGGACTTCTTGTTAATACACGGAAATGGAGTGACGGAACCCAAACGGATTCGAGAAATGGCTGCCGCCGTCAGAAAGCTGAAATCGTGGCGGCCTATGCCAGTGCTGTTCAATGAAGACGACCACTTCGAATTTGATAAGCCCGACAATAACTTTATTGCGGCGGTTGAGAGCTACGTCTCCTGGGGATATTTCGATCCAGGAGCGAGCGATTACAGCGATGGATACCAGTGCCCACCGATTAATTGGGGAATCAACACGCCAAGAAAGAAGGCATTCTTCAATCTTCTGAAGGAGATGACTGGAGGGCTGTAAGAAAGTGTCATTAAGCCGCGCGAATTCCCTTCCGGGAACCTACAATAGTAGGGATGATGCGGTTTCTATGCATTTTAGCGCTGGCGGCTTGTGGGCCGCTGATAGCGCAAAAGAATTTTACGTTCGAGGCCATGATGCAAATTCAGCGGATCAGCGATCCGCAGATTTCGCCTGATGGAAAGCGCGTGGCGTTTACCGTTCAATCGGTCGACATGGAAAAGAACACCAAGCCCAGGCAAATCTGGACCGTGGATGTTGCAGGCGGTGCACCCAGACAACTAACAACGCAAGGCAACAATGAACGCGCACGCTGGTCACCCGATTCAAAGAGATTAGTGTTTGTATCCGATAGAACAGAGAGCAGCCAGGTATGGATTATGGATGCGGAAGGCGCCAACGCCAAGGCTGTGACCAATATCGCCACCGAGGCCGAAGGTGTCCTCCTTTTTCCAGACGGCAAGCGCGTACTATTTGTGAGCGAAGTTTTCCCAGAATGCAACAGCGAAGAATGTAACAAGAGCCAGTTGGATAAAGAAAAGTCCAGCAAGGTTAAGGCGCGATCCTACACCAGTTTGCTTTACCGGCATTGGGATCAGTGGCAAAGCAAACGTCGCAAACACCTGTTCGTCGCCGATCTGGAAGGCGGTACGCCCAAGGATGTTACCCCCGGTCTTAAAGATGTTCCGGCATTCTCGTTGGGTGGTCCGGAGGGTTACGCGATTTCTCCTGATGGTCAGGAGATTTGCTTCACGATGATCACCGATAATGATCCGTCCACGAGCACCAATTCTGACCTATACACTGTGCTGGCCAATGGTGGCGACCCACAACGGATTACTGCAAATTTGGGTGCGGACACGGGGCCTCTTTACTCGCCGGACGGCAAGAGCTTGGCATGGTTGGCTCAACGCACTGCTGGTTATGAAAGTGACCGGTGGCGAGTAATGCTGATGGATCGGGCGAGCGGCAAAACTAGGGAAATTACCGAAACGATGGACCGCAATGCGGGTGGCATCACGTGGAGCCCTGATTCAGCGCGAGTGTTCTTTACAGTGGAAGATCGTGGCCGGCAATCTGTTCAGCTGATCAATTTAGCAGGCGGGGCGGCACGGTCAATCGTGACCGGCAGCAGTACGTTCGACGACGTAAGGTTGGCCCCGGATGCGAAGACGATGATCTATACCGAGCAAAACGCCTCGAAGCCGCCGGAGTTGTACAAGGTTTCCTCAAGTGGTGGCGCGCCTGTCCAGTTAACTAAGCTCAACGAGCCGCTGCTATCCCAGTACGCCATGCCTGTGATCGAAGAGATTTACACGGTGGGAGCAGATGCCGCTAAAGTTCATAGCTTCATCCTGAAACCTGCCGGCTTTAACGCGAAGAAGAAATACCCTGTGCTGTTCTTAATCCACGGGGGACCACAAGGCGCCTGGCATGAAAGTTGGAGCTATCGTTGGAATCCGCAAGTTTTCGCCGGTGCGGGATTCGTGGTTGTGATGCCCAATCCGCGCGGTTCAACGGGCTACGGACAGAAATTCACCGATGAGATTAATAGCGATTGGAACGGCAGAGTCTACGAGGACATTATGAGCGCAGTGGATTCGGTTGCGGCCAAAGAATGGGCCGATACAGACCGCTTTGCGGCGGCTGGCGGATCCTACGGCGGGTACATGGTGAACTGGATGCTGGGCCATACTCAACGGTTTAAGGCTTTTGTTTCGCATGCTGGCGTGTATGACATGCGCAGTATGGCGGGAGAGACTGAAGAGATTTGGTTCCCGTTGTGGGAATTCAAAGGAATGCCCTGGGACAATCCTGAGTTGTACGCGAAGATGTCACCCAGCTACTTCGTCAACGATTTTAGAACCCCAACGCTGGTAATCCATGGTGAGAAGGACTACCGGGTGCCATATGGGCAAGGACTACAATTATTCACGGCGTTGCAGATGAAGAAAGTGCCTTCTAAGCTCCTGGTGTTCCCCGACGAAGGGCATTGGGTTCTGAAGCCGCAAAATAGTGAATTGTGGTACCGCAGTTTCCTTGATTGGATTGGGGAATGGACGAAGGAGAAGCCAAAGGAGACGGGGAAATAAAGCGCCGTCCACAGGTTTTCCACAGCGCTGAATGTTACCCTATTGAATTGTGTCCTCGACGCCGCTAAACTTTCATTTGGAGCAATACGATGGGCCCCTGGACCTGTTGCTGGATCTTATCCGTAAGCAGCAAATAGACATCCACGACATTCCCATCGCCACGATCACCTCTCAGTATCTGGAATACATGGAACATGCCATGGGTCTTGATTTTGAACTATCAAGCGAATTCGTCTACATGGCTGCGACTTTAATTCATATCAAGTCCAAAACGCTGCTGCCTCGCGATCCGGAATTGCAAAAAATGGATCCTGAGGAGGATCCCAGGAAAGAGTTGGTGGATCAGTTGCTTGAACATGAGAAGTTCAAGAATGCCGCTGAGATGTTGCAACAGAAGCGCGTAGTGGAAGACGCCACTTGGTCTAACCCCAGCGTCAAAGACTTTATCAGCGAGGAAGATGATCCGGGTTTAGATATCTCTTTGTTCGACCTGGTGCAAACGCTTCAGAAGGTTTTGGAGCGAGCTAAGAGCCGTCCGATGTTTGAGATCGACAAAGAAGATGTGACTGTGCCGGATATGATTCATTACATTCGCAACTTACTCGGTTCGTCAAGGAAGAGCGAGTTGGTTTCGGCAACCGATCTATTTGAACGGCAGCGCACCAGACGAGCGATGATTTGCCTGTTCCTGGCGATTCTCGAACTGGTCAAGTTGCAGGCTGTTAGCTTTGCACAGAAGGACGCATTCGGAGATATTCAGCTGAAGCGCGGCGGAAAATTTGAAGAGATATCCGAGGATGAGAAGGCCATTTCTCAAC
>JANXXI010000026.1 GCA_025350695.1 Acidobacteriota bacterium | reverse complement strand
CGTCTCATTTTTAGGGGGCAGCAATCATTCTGTTCTCGCGGCGAGCGCGTTTTCTCAGGGGCTAATATCGAATAGAATCAAATGGTAATGACATCGGACCAATTTGAAAGAGTTGGAACGGCAAAGACAGGGGATCTAAGCCTCGGCGCAACTCACCGGCCCGCTCGGCCTTGCCCTGGAACGATCTCGTCAGTCTTGTGGCCGTCACGGGACACTCCAACGATCAGAAATTCTAGTAGTGTGCTGCCTGTATTGGCGAATGAGTGAACATCGCCCAGATTGACCGGGATTGCGTCTCCCTCCCTAACGGAGACCGTATCCGGAGCCGGGCCTCTCCCGCCCAGACCTACCGCTACCGTTCCCTCGCCGCTCATCACATAATAAAATTCGGCCTGCTCCGTATGCATGTGCGGCTTTGTGGCGCTGCCTGGTGGAAGGAGCAGATGATCCACATAAGACCAGGTCGTGGCCATTACGGACGAATCTAGAGCACGGCGGTATTGCACCGGTTCAGTTGCGCCATGCAATCCGTTCGCCGGCCGTAAAAGTTTGCGGTCGAGTTGCATGGACATGAACGCCGGAACCAGATCGAGAGGAGCGCCAACGCGACCGTCACGGAGATCGAATGCATCGTAGGCTCCTTTGATAGCCGATACGTTGATGTTCATCCATTGCACGGGCTTGTCGCCGGGGTTGTAGATCGCGTGAGAGTGGCCCATCCGGCAGAACGCTCCGGCGGGAGCCTTTAGAGTTGAGGTTCTTCCATCAATGGTAAACTGCGCTTCGCCGTCCAAAATCACAAACATCTCTTCGCAGGTATTGTGGAAATGTGCTCCGATGCCGCTTTTCGGCAAGATGGCTCCGCGATGGAGAAAGTACAGGTTTGTATCGAGCGCGTGAAAGTCAAATAACGACATAAAATCGAGTGAGCCCGGCCCGCCATGTACGGCCGGAGAGTGCCGGAATTTGGTTGGATCGGTGTGCGCGATTCGGGCCGCCAACGGTTCTCTGGCGTAGACCGCCAATGCCAATGCGATCAACGTGCCGATTAAGATTGCTCTCATAGTTGTCTTCTCCCATCAGAACTGAAATCGCAAGGAACCTTGCAGTTGCCGCGGTGTATTGCCTTGAGTTCGTACTTGCCCAAAGGTGGTTGAGTTGATACTTGAATCCGGCGCTCCCCAACGGACGCGATTGAGCACGTTGAAAGCTTCGACGCGAAGGGTGAAAAGGCGCTTTTCGTCAATGTGTATTTCCTTTTGCAGGCTCAAGTTCTCGCTCAAAATCCAAGCTGTGCGGGCTTTCGGATTGTTGCGGGTAGCATTGCCGAAGGTGGAATTAAGGACATCGGTCGAGATCCCTTGATTGAAAGCGCCGGCGTTCCACCAGCATCCGGACGTTCCGGCCACTTTGCAGCCAGTGGTGCTGCTGAAGGCTCCGGGATCGAAATCGCCTGAACCGGACCGCCAGTTTTCATAGGATGAAATGAACACACGATTGCCGGTGCCGATGGGGCTCACACTGGTGCTTACCGCAAGCGGCGTACCTGAAGAATAACTCTGATTTCCCGCTAGGTTCCAACCGCCTAGGACGGCGTTACCGGCCTTATTCAGGGCAAGCAGCTTCCCCTTGCCAACAGGAAGTTCATAGCTATAAGTGAAACGGAAGACATGTGTTTGATCATCACCCGAAAGAGATTTCTCCAGCTTCCGGTTGTAGGTGTCGATTACGTTGCGTCCAACAATCATGTTTGTGTCGGAATCGCTGAGAATCTTCGAGAATGCATAAGAGCTTAACAAGGTTAGCCCGGATGAATAGCGCTTGTCCGCCTTAAGGATGAGTGCGTGATACGTCGAGTTTCCAGCCCGTTCACCGACCGAGGCGGGCTGCCCACCGTTGGTCTGAATATCTTGATATTGCGGGAAGGAGGAAAGGGCACGCTGCACGGTGGAGTTGAATCCCGCGAAAGGAATCGGAATACCGGCCGCGCGGGCGGCGGCCGACGTGATATTGCTACGCAACACAGTGAGACCATACTGCTGAATGTACTTCGGGTTGATTTGATTTAGATTGACGATGGACGAATCCAGATGTGTGCCCTTTGTGCCGGCGTATCCGGCTGAGAAAACCATGTTACCTTTTGCCTCATGTTGCAACTGGAGATTCCAAGTGTCCAGGACTGGCGGTCGTCCGGCGTCGGACCTTTGCCACATGTAAGAGGTTTGGTTATTGGAGAAGGATGGGTCGCGGAATGGCGGAGCCGTCCAGGCCGGAAGTCCTTTGTCGAGCAAGGTGGGGAAGTCAAGCACGTCTAGGTCGCTGGAGGTCCAGTTGACATTTAGGATCAAGCCTTCAAAGTGCGTGCTTCCCCCCGATGACTTCACAGGCGCATAGATCCGGCCACCAGATACGCGAAGCACGGTTCCCGGTCTGAACTGCCAGGCTGCGCCCAAACGGGGACCGAAAGCTTTCTTGTAAGTGTCGAACAACGAGCAGTTGCAAGCCCCTGTCCCGTTGCCGCTCCATTGCAAACCGCCTGGGAGGCTTCCGGCTGCCGGGTTTGGAACGGTTGGATTAAAGTTAGAGAAGCCACCCTCTGTACCGCCGCTCAATTCGTGCCAGTCTTTCAGGCCGAGGATCGCGCCGCCCTGCACTTCCCATGTGTACTCCCAGCGCAGTCCTAAATTCAGCGTCAACTTGTTTGTGATGCGCCAGTCGTCCTGAATGTAGGTAGACATATAGGGCCAACGCTGCATAACTGCTCGCGGCGTTTCTAGGCCCGTGGTATCCGGATAGCCTAAGAGGAAAGACGCAAAAGAACTGCCGGTGTTCTGCGTTTGATCGCCCGGAATGGCCGTGGCAAGGTAGGAAAAGCCGAACGAACCGTTGGGCCGGTGCTGACCTACGCCAATCCAGGTGTCGCGGCCCCAGGAAAAACCACCTTTGAACGTGTGCTTGCCCGCGGTAAATGTCATGTCGTCAGAAAGGCTGAGATTGCGGCCACGATCGCCGCCCCAGTTATTACCACCCCAACCGCTGAGCCCACTGAACGTAAATCCAGGAAACGCGTGATCAGGACCCGGTGTATTCTTTATGCCAATCTTGGAATTCCACTTGTCGTCGCCGTTGATCGAATTGATTGCGGCGCCATCGCCATGTTCGCGTTGGTAGGTTAGGCGGAAATTGTTCACCGTGCGGGTATTAACCACCCGATCCCAGCTCCAGCGCCCAGAGGCATTGGCCGTGACGGTTGTAGCCGTTCCGTTGTACGGTTGCGGCAATCCGGGGGGCATACCGAACCAGGTAGAGAGCAGTTCGCCACGCACGTAGAGGAACGAGACTCTGTCCTTAGAAGTGAGTTGGTGATCCAGCCGAATTGACCCTTTGTCGGACGGCGCGACCAGAGATCCCGATGCTGTGTAGTAATTGCTGGAAATGCCTGCCAGATTGGGGAGTATGTCCTGCGAACGAATCCCGATGACGTTCTTCGCTACCTGGCTGAAACGGGAGGGGGGAATTAAATTTCCGGGAAATGCATCGCGCACATAACCGGCGCCAGTGGGAGCCAGGCGAGTGCTAACCGGATCATAGATTTGGGCAAGCCTGCCGTTTCGGACCCAGCCGCTGAAATCGCCGTTGTACATCGCCGCAAGCGGTACGGACAGGAATTGAGGGTTGCCACCCGACCGATTTCGGAATCCTTCATAGCTGGCGAAGAAGAACGTGCGGTTGCGCCCGTCGTAGATCTTCGGTATCCAGATGCGACCTCCCGCAGTGGCCCCGAAATCGTGTTGCTTTAAGATGGGTGTGGCCGCCGCGAAAAACCCGCGGGCATCCATGGCGTTGTTGCGCATGAACTCGAAAACGCTTCCGTGATAGTCGTTTGTGCCGGATTTGGTCACTATACTGATTACGCCCATGGCCCGTCCGTTCTCTGCTTTGAGTCCCGACGTTTCCACCGCCAGTTCACTCACCGCGTCAAGCGGAACCGAACTGATCTGGACGCGGGCCTCCTGGTATTGGCTTGATCCGCTGGTGAGAGAACCGCCGTCCATCAGTACGTCGTAACCCACACTCTGCCCGCCGCCGATGCGCAGCCCGTTGCCTGTGGCTTTCGCCTCCGGCACGACGGTGGCAAGGTTCATGATGTTTCGGACGCCGCCGTTGACGACGATCGGAATATCACGGACCAGCTTATTCGAAACATTCGTGGAATTCTGGGTTGAATCGGTCTGCAGCGCAGTTACCTTTCCGGTAACCTCGATGATGTCCGCCGTGGCTCCGATTTCCATGGTGAAATCGAGACGGACTGTTGCCCCTGGATCGACTGTCACCTTGTGAGCGAGAGCCCGGCGAAAACCTGACGATTCGACGGAAATAGAGTAGCTTCCGATATCCAGTCCTGGAAGAGTATAGTCACCAGCACCGGTGCTGTTTGTCTTGCTCGCCGTGTTTGTTTCCGCCCGAGTGGCGATGATCTGCGCGTTTACGATCGCTGCCCCGCTTGGGTCGTGAACTACGCCTGTGATGGAACCTCGGTTCAGTTGCGCGCTGGCTGTTTCCGCAGTAAGGACCAGAAGAACAGCGAGGTTCTTTAGTTTAGGAAAACCCATGAATAGACTCCTGAAAACAAACTGCGGATAGGTCAGACTCCACCGGCTTATGCCGTATCCCAAAGCGACGGTTCATCGAATCTATCAACATGTCCGTGGCAAGTCAAGGGAAGAAATGAATGTCAGACACGCGCCTGAAATACGTTGAATCCAGCCTAGCGGCGGAATGAGGCGCAAAGCCGCGGCCGGGCAAATGATCGGAGCTATTTTTAGACTCAGACGTCAAAAAGCAGCACGTCGTAGTTTTTCGTCCGAAGAGTGCCTTCGATCATTCCCCAGACTTTCTGGTGAATATCGGAGGCAATCCACTTTTGGCGGAGCTCCTCACTTCGATACTGCAGCACGAAACGGTAATTCAAGTTCGCAGGCGCCTTACCCACGAAGGCCTTGCGTAGCTTGATTACTTTCACATCTACGTAGCCCTCAAATTTCGCCGCCGCCGGCTTGAATTCTTTCTCGAAGTACTGAAGCATCTGTTTTTCCTTGGCAGGATCCACATTCAGGTCCACGTGAATCTGAATGGGCTTCCCTGGGTCGACCGCTCCCGCCACCGGCGCAAACGCCGCAGTCGCCATACCGGTCAAGCATGTTCTTCGTTTTATCAATTGTCCTCCTGTTCCTTTTACCAAAATGGCTCCTCGGCCGGCACAAACTGGATCGGCACATCCTTGATAAAAGTCTTCATCCAATTGCCGAAGTCCTCCATGCCTGCCTGCTCGGAAATGACATGCCCGAGTAGGATCGCTCCCTTCGCCATCCCTAAAGAGACGGCGTCCATCACGTACTCGGCATTGTCCATGCCTCCGTCAGCTTCCTGGGATTCCCCGCTGATTACAACATCCACACCAGTGGAGAAGCGTGGTGTCGCATAGCCGGGTCCCACCAGCACACGGCTCACTTTCGCCTTGGGGTCGCCCACACATCGCAAGGCCCGCGCGCCGCTTGCTTTTTTCACCTGCGCGGCCAACTCTCCAAACGTGGTTTCAGGAATCGTGATCACGCCCGGTCGCATCGTTGCGTTCTCGTACCCCTTGATGCCCACCGAGCGCAGCTCGCCCACTACCGTGTAATCAGGTTTCATCACATGCATGTGGTCGTGATCTCGCAGCACAACCATGTCGTTCTTCAAAATAAATTCCGTTTTCAATTTGTACAGCTTGTTATCGCCAAGATCCTTTATGTCATCCCGATCATTCCAATAGGTGTCTTCATGTGCGATCACCATGTTTAACCCGGCTTGGTGGGCGCGCTTGAGCATCTCAAAGGTAACCATCACTGTGGTCGCTATCCCCTTCACCACGGCGTCAGGGTTTCCAACCTTGAAGGTATCCCGGTAGGTTTGATCGTTCCAGGGCGCCCCTTGGTTCTTCTTGATTAATTCCAACACTTCCCGAGCTGTCATTTAGGCTGGCCTCCAATAGGGATCGCCCACGCCGATCCACTGAGTGGGGACCTCCTTGACGACGGTCTTTAGCCACTCGGCGCAAAGCCGCATACCTGGATCCTCGGACGCCACGCGGCCAATCGTCACCAACGCCTTTTTCTCCGCGGCCGAGTGCATATCAGCAGCGTAAAACGTGTTTTCCCATTCGCGGACTTCGCCGGCAATGACCATGTCAACTTCGCCATAGCGCTGCCACATCGGTTGAGGCGTCATGGCTCCAGGAAACAGCAAAACGCGGCGAACCGTGGCGCGCCGGTCACCTACCGTCCTCAGTCCACCGCTAAGATTTAGTTTTTTTCGAATCCAATCGACGGTGGCTTGCGCCGAAGCAGGCGGAATTTCGTACAATGCATCACTAGCGCTCACTCGCAGGTCCGCCCATCCCAGCGCGGCGGCCAAACCGACCACCATATCGCCATGCTTGCGCGCCTGCCAGTGATCGCGTAGGCGAAACACTACTAAGGCATTCTTCTCAATGAATTCCTTCTTTGCTTGGAGAACCGGATCGTCCGGGTTTATCCCCCCGGGCCCGCGTGCAGCAGTTGGTCCGGTGTTTGCCCGGCCATCCGAGCGTCCATAAAACACGGGTTCGTAGCTGATCACGAGATTGGCGTTCGACCGTACTGCCCGCTTGAGCACATCTATCGTGGCCATGGCGGTGGTGACGATCCCCTTGACCACTGTTGCTGGTTCGCCCGCCTTAAATCCGTCCAGGCCACTGGCGATCCATTCGCCGCCCAGAGCAGCCTGGATTCTTCTGCTAATCGAGTCTGCTGTAACGGGCTCCGCGGCTCTAGAGTTCATTGGCATAACTGCGGCTGTTGCTACAAGAGCAGTAATTTCTCTTCTCGGAATTGTTAGATGCTTCATATCGGTGATTGGAAGTCCCCCTCGGCTCTGCCCGCCGGTTCCGTCACTATATCCCACTAAACGATGTGGCGAGTATTGGCGAATGCCCGACGTGCCACATCGAGCATCAGCAAATCGGCCTTCGTCCCCTCAAGATGTCTCGCTCGTGTCGGCGCCAGCACTCTCGGGCCGGCATCGCATACGGATGCCGACAGCGCCGCGACGCTAACGTTCCTAAAAGACCTGGCTCGGCGTTCAGCGCCCCAATCAGCTCGAAGAAAGCTCCGCCCGCGAAGTTTTCAACTGCGCGGCTTGCCATGATCGTAAGAATCCACACTTTAAGCGGTTCGGAACCGACTGCACGCAATGCCACAGCTTCGAAACGTCGTCGGTCCTCGATAGCGTCAAATAGGCCAACTCTAGTAATCGAAAGTACAAAGGAAGACATGATCCAGCTTGTCTCCGAAGCAAAAGGTCGCGGGTTCGACTCCAGCCGCGCGCACCACAATTTCAATTACCTTTTCAGCAAATCATCCGTAACGAACATTTCCAGTGCCTGATAAACTGAGAGGCGCACTAAGGATTGTGAGAGCGTCCGCTTTTTTCCCTCGGACGCGTACGCTCTCACTTTTCGTCCTCCTTCGATCACACTAGTCGGCGCGGACTTGTCCAAATTCTTGCCTTTGATCTTCTTCATGAAATATATTCTCGCCATTCGACTCATTCAGCCCCAATCTGATTTACTCTGATACTGGCATCTTTTTTTATGAACCCTCTGCGTGACGGCGGGCCCTTCCCGAAACTGATTCGAGCACTCTCTTCAGTATTAAATAACCTTTTTGGCACATGGCAATGGAAAGCTCCACCATGGGTTGAGTTGGTACGCGACCAAGGTCTAAGCGGGCTGACCGCTCGGGGATCCCAGTTAGTGGCAACCTACCGGAACAGGCTCGTCCCCGCTTTGCTCGCTGTGGTCGCCGCGCTTGGCGGCTGGTATTGGTACAGTCATCGGCCCCAACCCCACTACACAACCTTCAAGGTAACCGCCCCAACCCAAACCCAATATGGGGAGAACGGAATTTCATCCATTAGTCCGGCAACAATCACTTTCAGCGAATCCACAGCGCCCCTTCAAAACATCGACAAGCGCGTGGCAACCGGTATTAAACTCTCCCCAACCATCCCCGGGAATTGGCTCTGGGCCAGCGACAAACTGTTGCAATTCACCCCAAAAGACGATTGGCCCATTGACACCCACTTCACTGTAAGCTTCGACAAGCAAGGCTTCTTTAGTAAGGAGGTCCAACTTCAGAAGTATCAAACGGAATTCGCAACTCTACCCTTCTCAGCGGCAATCTTGAACAGCCAGTTCTACCAAAACCCCAAAGATCCCAATCAAAAGAAATTAGTAGCCTCGATCCAATTCAGCCATCCAGTCGATGTCGCCCAATTGGAGAACCGTATTTCTTTGGGCGCGCCAAAAGATGCCGAATATCTCGGGCTGAAACCCGGACTCCGCAATTTCACGGTGACTTACGACAAGTTCAAACTGGCGGCCTACATCCATTCAGCCCCCCTGGGAATGCCCCGTGATGACGCCAGCATGTGGCTTCAAATTGACAAAGGCGTCCGCGCCGCTCGAGGTGGAAACGACACGCCACTGGCCCTAAAAACCACAATCACCGTGCCGGGCCGCACCAGTCTGAAATTTTCCGGCGCCTCCATGACGCTCATTGAAAACGCACGCCAAGAGCCGGAACAAGTGCTGTTGTTGACCAGTTCTTCCCCTGTAACCGAACGCGCGCTCAGCGGTAAGGTCTCGCTTTACCTACTTCCCACTCGACATCCCAATCAACGCAAAGACGACACCAACGATTACAGGTGGAATGATGAAAGCCAAGTTGGCCGTGAGATCCTGGCCGCTGCGAAGGCCGTAAATACCACTTACGTTGCCTCCGACGCCGGGGGAGAAACCAGTCACGGGTTTAAGTTCAACGCACCTGTTGGGCGCTATGTTTATGTTTCCGTCTCCGAGGGTGTCGCCGGCGTAGGAGGGTATGTTTCCGGCAAGCCATTTGGCGCCACAATCCAAGTCATCCCCTACCCGCAGGCTCTCCGCTTTCTAGGCGAAGGTGCGCTGCTCTCCCTCCGTGGAGACAAGAAAGTCGGCTACGTTACCCGCGACGTTGATTACGTCCAAGTTGAGGTGGGCCGCATATTGCCCAACCAGTTGCACCATCTTTCCCCGCGGATGTTCGATTACGCCAAGCCCAATTTCGACGACGACTTGACCGACAGCGTCACCGACCGATTCACCTTTGACCGCGACTATCGAAGCAAGACTCCCGGCAAACCTACTTTTGATAGTGTTGATCTCACCAAATATTTGCAGGCGTCACCACAAGGTGGCCGAGGCCTCTTCTTCTTGCGGGTTTATCGCAAACCCCCGCCACAAGATACTGAACCTGGCCAGACCCCAATTGAACCCGAATGGGACCGATACAGCAGTGCTCAGGACGCTCGCCTGATTCTGGTCACCGACATGGGGCTAATCGTAAAGCTTGCCAAGGATGGCGTCAGAGACGTCTTCGTGCAATCCATCAGCACCGGTCAACCCGTCGAGGGCGCTCAAATCGAAGTTCTGGGCCGCAACGGTCAACCGATTCTCTCCGCTATCACAGGCCCCACGGGCAGAGCGCGTCTTCCAAAATTCCCCGACCTGAAACGGGACAAGGCTCCAAACTTGATCCTTGCCCAAAAGGGCGGTGATTTTTCATTCATCCCGATGAACGCTCAGGACCGCTTCCTAAACCTCAGCCGGTTCGATATTGGCGGTGTCGAAAATCCAACCTCCGCGCAACAAGTCTCCGCCTATCTATTCTCCGACCGTGGCATGTACCGCCCTGGCGAGACCGCTCATCTTGGCCTGATCGCGCGCACCGCCGATTGGAAATCCTCGCTTGCCGGACTACCAATCCAAGTCGCGATCACCGATCCGCGAGGCACTGAAGTTGGCCGCTATCCGCTGAAACTTTCCGACACGGCATTTAACGAGGTCACATACCAGAGCCAAGCCTCATCGGCCACCGGAACCTATCAGGCTTCTGCTTTTCTGGTCCGCGACCCCAAGAACCCCGTTCTCCTTGGCAGCGCTACCTTCTATGTCCAGGAGTTTGAACCGGACCGCATGAAGATCCGCCTCGACCTGGCCGACCAAGTTCCCGAAGGTTGGCTCAAGCCTGAAGAAGTGAAGGTACGCGCCACGGTCCTACACCTGTTTGGCTCCCCCGCCAGTAAACGGCGCGTGGAAGCCGAACTTAGCCTCACACCAGCATTGCCGCAGTTCACCCGCCATCCTGGCCATCGCTTCCAGACCGCTGAATTCCTGCCGGAACCCTATCATGAGAATCTGGCTGCAGCCACCACTGGAGACAACGGCGTGGCCGAATTCCGTGTCGACTTGCAACGCTTCGCCGGCCGCGCCTATCGCATGAATGTGCTTGCCCGCGCCTTTGAGGCCGAAGGTGGCCGCAACGTTGCCGCCCAAAACAGCATGATCGTCTCCAGTGCCGATTACCTTGTGGGAGTCAAACCCGACGGCGACCTAAGTTACATCCAACGAGGCAGCGCGCATCAAGCCAATTGGCTGGCCGTGAACTCGAAGTTGAACCCCGTGGCTGCCGACGCCCTAACGCTAAACTGGGTACAACGAAAGTACGTGTCCGTCCTCACCCAGCAGGATGACCGGACCTATAAATACGTCTCCCGTTTGAAAGAGACCGTTCGCGATTCCCGCAAAGTCAGCATCACCACTAGCGGCGCGAATTTCGCCCTCCCCACAACGGAACCCGGCGATTTTCTGCTCGTCCTGCGCGATACTTCAGGCGCTGAATTGAACAAGCTCCCGTACTCAGTCGCCGGCGAAGCCAATATTTCCCGCTCTTTAGAACGCAACGCCGAACTGCAAATCCAACTGAATAAGAAATCCTATGCCGCTGGCGACACAATTGAGGTAAGCATCCGCGCGCCCTATGCTGGGGCTGGTTTGATCACCATTGAGCGCGACCGCGTTTTCCACCACCAATGGTTCAAGAGCACGACCAGCAGCACCGTGCAGCGCATCCAAGTGCCCGCCGATTTTGAAGGCAATGGCTACGTCAGTGTCCAGTTTGCTCGCGATCCCGCCTCCGAAGACATTTACCTCAGCCCGCTTTCTTACGGCGTCGCACCATTCGCCGCCGACCTTTCGCTACGCACCCAACCTGTCAGCCTTACCGCGCCACGCGAAATCAAACCAGGTCAGGTACTGATCATGCGCGTCACTCCCACTGAAACTTCCCGCGTTGCTCTGCTAGCCGTGGATGAAGGCATCCTTCAAGTCGCTCGCTACCGCAATCCCGATCCTTTGGGGCGCCTCTTCCAAAAGCGCATGCTGGAAATTGAAACCAAGCAGATCCTCGATTTGATTCTGCCCGAGTTCAGACGTTTCCTAGCCGCCGCGGCCCCTGGTGGCGACGGCGACGGCGACGGCGGATTCGCCCGCCACTTAAATCCGTTCAGTAAAAAGCGCAAGGCTCCCGCAGCCTATTGGTCGGGCTTGGTCGATGTAGGCCCCGGCGGGCGTGAGTTCCGCTATACGGTTCCAGATTACTTCAACGGCCGCCTGCGAATTGTGGCCATAGCCGTCAGCCCCCGCCGCATCGGAGTGGCGCAAATGGCCACCGAAGTGAAGGGCGATTTTGTTCTTACACCAAACCTCCCGGCGATGGTGGCCCCAGGTGACGAAGTGGTGGTCAGCGCCGGGGTCTTCAACAACCTCCCGGCGGGTCCCGTGCGTTTGGAAGTCCAACCAGGTCCCGGCCTCACCGCCCTTACGCCAACGGTGCTCGATCTAACGATCGGATCCAAGCAGGAAAAATCAGCTGAATTCCGCTTTAAGGCGAACCCCGTGTTGGGTCCGGCCAGCTTGAAGTTCATCGCCCGCCGCGGCGCATCTGAAGCGCGTATGGAAGAAAGTATCGGCGTCGGACCGCCCATCCCCTACCGCACGCAGCTTACATTGGGCAAGTTCCAGGGCGCCGCTACAACGGTCGCCTTGAAACGCGATCTTTATCCCGAACGCCGCAAAGTAGAGGCCGCCGTCTCGTCCGTCCCGTTGGTCTGGGGCCAAGGAATTGCCGCTTGGCTCGACGAATATCCATACTCTTGTACCGAACAACTGGTCAGCAAGGGCTTTTCCGCCCTGGTGATCGGCGCCCGTCCCGAATTCGGCGT
>JANXXI010000319.1 GCA_025350695.1 Acidobacteriota bacterium | reverse complement strand
CGCATCGCGTAATCAACGCATCATCAAAATTGACAAGCAAGCAAACCGAAAGCCCAGAAGCCTTCAACTGATTCAGGCACTTAGCCAAATGCACATTCCCCAGCCGGTCCACGCACTTCAACTCCACCAGCACTTCCCCTTCAACAGCCAGATCAGCATAATAGTCTCCAATGTACTTACCCTTGTAGGAAACAGGAAACCGAACCTGCCGAGCAACCTGAATCCCCCCGAAGCTGTAATTCAATCATCAGAGCCCCCTCATAAATCCTCTCCAAAAATCCACACCCAATAGAATTCTGAACCTCGAATACAGCCCCCAAAATCCGCTCAGTCAAATCATTAATTAGGTCTCGTTTCTTATCTGCGTCGTCTATGTGCATCCGCGGCTGATATTGAAGCGCAATAAATCAGGAAACTTTCTCTACCTCCAATGAAAACTATCCCAAAAACTTCCCCGATCACACATCATTCCAGAATCCCCCCAACCTCTAACATGTTCTAATCAGGAATCTTAACGCGCAAGCCTCAATCCACCCAGCCAACATCAAAAATCACCCCTCTACACTCGAACCAGAGAAACAAGCAATGTCAAAACCAGAAAAGCCCATGCACCTCCAACTCCTAGAATTAGCCCATCGCGCCAAGCTCTTCCTGACGCCCGATCACCAAACCCTAGCCACGCTGCCCAACGGAACCGCCGTCCCCCTCTACTCCGAGGATTTCTTTGCCTGGTGCCTCGAACTCACCGATCACAAACAAATTCCAACGCCCTCGTCCGCCCAATTCTCCTACGTCCAACGCACTCTCGACGCCGAAGCCGCCTCCACCCGCAATTTCCAAAACGCGCACCTGCGAATTGCCAAGACCGGACAAGCCGCCTACGAAATCGATCTCCAAAACTTCGACACCCCCACCATCAACCTCAACTATCACGAATGGAACACAGCATCGGCAGCCCCCGAATCCAATTTCCTTAGGCCACAGCTAAACCACCCACTCCCCATTCCCGAAAAGTCCGAGCAAGACCTCCCTACAACACTAGCCAAGGATTTCGGTCTCCAAGAAGAAACCGCCACTAAATTAGCCCAGTGGCTAGCGCTAGCCATGCTCCCCGATCAACAACCGCCCATCCTGGTTATC
The DNA here is from genome assembly GCA_025350695.1 of Acidobacteriota bacterium. Classification (GTDB taxonomy): domain Bacteria; phylum Acidobacteriota; class Terriglobia; order Bryobacterales; family Bryobacteraceae; genus JANXSF01. The sequence continues at coordinate 22,040 of JANXXI010000319.1, read as the reverse complement.
ACCGGAACCAAGCGAGACCAAGCCGCCCGCAAGCTCCGTAACTTACTCGACCCCGTTGTCCACCCATTACTGGAAATCCCATACACAAACCGCGAACTAGGCCAACTGGCGCTTACTAACAACGTGCTGGCCTTCAGCATATCTAAATACATCGCACCCAGCAAAATAGAAGCCCTCAACAAGCTCCAAGCCGGAACACTCGTAAAGCTCAAAGAAGTGAACAAACGCCGAGGCGCCCTCTGGACCAACGTCGCTCGCCCCATCATCATCTCCTCCGGCGAAGCCCTCACCATCAGTCCTAACCAAATAAACATGGAGATCAACGAAGCCTCGGAGGATGACCCCGCCCGTCTCTTCGGAGCACTGCTGTCAATGATGGTAAAGGTCCTAAACCAAATCCACTCGAAGCCCGTCTTTGAAAGGATCTCTCAAGCGCCCACGCCCCCATCGCCGCCCATCGTTACGGAGTTCGCAAATGCCCCCTTCACATAACAGCGTAAGGCCAAGCTCCGGCCAGTGGAGTCACCCCGTAACCCTCTTCGTAGGTCTTTGAAAATTGAATATTGACACTACCTAACTGCGTCCGATCACGCCCAGGTAAGAGTTTGTTGAAAAGGGGGACTGACGAAACTGACACCTTTTTTCGATACCGAAAGAGATTGATTTTTCCGAAAAGTAGTTTGCGAAAAAAGGCTGTTTGTTCCGTCAGTCCCCCCTTTTCAACAAAATCCGTCGGCGCAAACCACTCACATGTAAAGAAAACCGTCCTTTCGAACATCCGATCCCTAACAGGCTCCGTATAGTGCAATGAACCCTCAAACAGGTTCAACGTCAAGATTTTCCGACACATTCCAAACGGATTAAACGGCCTGTGTGGCCGTGGGAGACTGTAAATGAAACACCTATCGAAAAGGATTCTGGCCGCGGCTCTGTTGACCGCCGGAACCACTTACGCATCCAGCCATCGCGAAGCTTTGGCTGTTCTCAATGAACCCTGCGCTGACAATACCGACACCTATGCTTGGGTATCGCCTAAGTCGCACGACAAACTGTATTTGGTGATGAACTTCAACCCGCTGCATGAACCCGGCCAAGGCAACCAAGGTCTGCGAGCATGTAACGGCTATCGCTATGAATTCCACATCGGCAAAGGAACCAGCTTGAAGGACCGCATTGTCTATCGTGTGGAATTCACCAACAACATTCCCCTGGCAAAGGCCCCTGGCCCCAACGACCCGCTGGGCGGCGGCAATGAACTTCTGTGGCAGATTACCGGCGGCACGGAAACCATGACCGTCACCCGCGTGGCCGGTTCGGACTTCCAAACCGAAGGCGATGTTGTATTGGCCAAAGACGTGAACGTTCTGCCAAACAACCATGGCCCTCAAACTGACCGCTTAGTCTACAAGCTCGGCGCGTTCCAGGGTTATGATTCCGGCAACGCCTCCAGCCGCGACACCGGCCTCTACAATCAGGACTTCGTGGATACCTATATCCAAAAGCTCTCCAATGGCGGCCGCGTCATTGCTGGTCAATTCGACGATCCCTATCAGCTCGACGAAAAGGGTATTTTCGATTTGGTGAACCTGGGCGCAAGCGATTTGGGCGGTATCCCAGGCGCACGCAAGGCTCCCATCCGCGACGTCTTCACGGGCTTCAACATCTTCTCCATCGCGCTGGAAATTCCGATGGCCGATGTGTTCCCGCAAGGCATCCCCCACGATGGCGTTGGGTTAGCCACCTCCACCGACAGCCTACTGCGCGTCTGGTCCAGCATCAGCCGCCAAGCAACCCAAACGGTTGACGCTTCCAACATCATCACTGGCTACAAAGGCTCGGGAAATTATGTACAGGTTGGCCGCAATGCTCTTCCCCTGTTCAACGCCGGCTTAGTTGGAACGCAACGCCAGACCCAATATCTGCGCAGCAATCCGATGACCGATGTGTCGAACTTCGGCAACGACATCCTTTACCCGGTCCTGGTTCGCGATGCTGACGCATTGGGAATCTACAAGGCCTTGGGTGTTCCCGCTTCCGCCATCACAACGCTGCGCGGACCTCGCCTGGACATCATCAACGTCATCAACCTTGGCCGTCCGATTCCGATTGCCGATGGTTCAACAGGGGACGTCATTACCATTGACGCAGCGCTTGATTCGCAATTCCCCAACGGTCGCATGATTGGTGGCGGCACATCTCCAAACCGCAATCAAGTGAATGTGAACAGCGTCTTGATCAGCTTGATCGTCGCCGGTGACCCGGCTGCCGGTTTGGCCAAGGGCGTGGAAGTAAATGACAAGGATTATTTGAACCGCTTCCCGTTCCTAGCTCCCGCTCATCAGGGCTTGTTCCAAGGACATGGCGGAACGAATACTCCGACTACCCCGGTAATCCCAAATCCGTTCTAAGCTCGTATAGATAGATGATGTAAAAGTGGCCCCCGGTTGACGCCGGGGGCCGAACTTATAATTATGACTAAAATAAAAACGATCCGCTTCGCTCTAATAACACTTTGCGCCCCGCTCCTCGCCCATGATATGTGGATCGAACCGACGGCGTTCTTTCCTCAAACGGGCCAGATGGTGGCCATTAAACTGAGGGTTGGCCAGGAAGTGATTGGCGATCCGATTCCGCGAAGCACCGCTCTGATCAATCAATTCATCGTAGTCGACGCCGAGGGCCGTAAGCCGGTTGTGGGACGCGAGGGTTTCGACCCGGCTGGATACATCCGAGCGACTAGCTCCGGACTGAATGTGGTCGGCTATTTCAGCAACGCAAGTTCCGTTGAATTGGCGCCTGAAAAGTTCAGCGCATACTTGAAGGAAGAAGGGCTGGATTCAATCCTGGCGCTTCGTGCGAAAAACAAGCAGACTAATTTGAAAGTGAATGAACAGTTTTTTCGCTGCGCCAAGAGCTTGGTGCTCCTGGGGCCACCCACGCAGGCTCAAGCCGACAAGACTCTCGGTTTCATTCTTGAATTGGTAGCCGAACGAAATCCATATACGCTGCGTATTGGGGAAGAACTTCCCTTGCGGCTCACCTACGAAAATCGTCCACTCGCGGGGGCCTTGGTTGTTGCGATGAACCGCTTGAACCCCGCCGATAAGCAAACGGCCCGCACCGATAAAGATGGCCGCGTCCGCATGAAATTGGCCTCCACGGGTATGTGGATGATTAAGGCTGTCCACATGGTTCCTGGCGCCGCCAATTCGGGAGCCGACTACGCCAGCTACTGGGCATCACTAACCTTTGAAACCAAAGCCGCTTATACTCAGAGAAACTAGATGAGCCGGAGACTTTTTGCATTGTTGCTGTGCGCGGCTGCGGCGCGGGCGCACGAGATAGGAACTTCGCGTGTCTCCATCAACTTCGACCAGCAGGGCAATTACGCCATTGAAATCATCACCGATGCCGTTTCCCTTTCAGAAAAGCTGCAGCCCGGGCCGCCGCCAAAACCAGACGCGGCTCTGTTGCAAATCCAACTGAACGCCTCCACCGGGACCTTCCGTCGCCGCGTGAAGCTAAAGTTTGATGACGTGGAAGTTAGCCCATCCATCGCTTTCGCCACTTCACCCGGTAACGATCCCACTTCAGTCTTCGCAACGATCAAGTTGACGGGGCAAGCTCCGGCGAATGCTCGTACTTTAAGTTGGAACTACGGCTGGACCTTCGCCACTTATCCGTTAACCATTCGCACGCCCTCAGACGCAGCCGGTTTTGTCGAGTGGTTGGAAGGCGGACAATGGAGCAAGCCTTTCACTCTAGATGCGCCGGCGTTACTTGGCGGCCGGCTGGTTACCATCAAGCGTTACATTGTGCTGGGCTTCACCCATATCCTGCCACACGGCTTAGATCATATGTTGTTTGTGCTGGGCCTCTACTTACTAAGTGGGCGGGCGCGGGCGGTCCTATTGCAGGTTAGCGCGTTTACCGTGGCCCATTCCATTACGTTAGGACTTAGCATGTACGGTATTTTCACGCTGCCATCGAAGGTAGTAGAACCGCTGATCGCTATTTCCATCGCCTACGTGGCTATTGAAAACATATTTCAATCTGAGTTGAAGTCATGGCGCATCGCCCTCGTGTTCGCCTTCGGCTTACTGCATGGTCTGGGTTTCGCCGGCGCCCTGCAGGAGCTTGGCCTACCGCGTTCGGAATTCCTTATTGCCTTGCTTTCTTTCAACGTGGGTGTGGAAGCTGGCCAGCTTACAGTTATCGCCGGGGCGTTCTTGTTGGTTGGCTGGTATTGCTCGAAGCAAATCTGGTACCGCAGCCGGGTGGTCATTCCGGCTTCGATGGCAATTGCCTGCACTGCGGTGTACTGGACGGTAGAGAGGATGTTTTTCTAACATGGCGCGAATCCTAATCAACGAATGCAAGCAGGAAATCTCCTCCTTTAATCCGGTGTTGTCCACTTACGACGATTTCACGATGTACCATGGCGAACGGATGCTGGCCTATCACCGCACTGTTCGCAACGAAGTGGGCGGGGCGCTGAGTGTGTTCGATGCGCGGACGAACCTTGAGGTGGTTGGTGGTTACAGCGCGCGTGGCATCACTTCAAGCGGAACGATTTCCAAAGCTGCCTTCGACCGAATTGCTCGCGAGTTTTTAGAAGCGGTGCGCGAAGCTGGGCCACTCGACGGACTCTATTTTGCCCTGCATGGCGCAATGGCCTCGACCGATGTTGAAGATTGCGAAGGCTACCTACTAGAGGAAACGCGCAAAATGGTTGGCCCCGCAATGCCCATTGCCGTTTCGTTTGACCTGCATGGCATTCTGACCGACCGCATTCTTGAGCATAGTTCTGTGTTAACCGTGTTCCACACCAATCCGCACGTTGATTTCTATCCGACTGGAGAACGTGCGGCCCGGCTGCTGTTGCGGTTGATGGACGGCGAGATTCGTCCAGTCACGGTGCGTGTCCCCGTGCCGGCTCTAGTGCGCGGCCCGCAATGTATCACCGAGACCGGATTGTATGGGCAAAGCGTCAAGCGCGCCATGGCCTTCGAAAATTCCGCCACAGGGCTGTCTGGCGGCTTGTTTATCGGCAACCCGTTCACTGACGTAACGGATCTTTGCTCAAACGTTTTCCTTCAATCGAACGCTGATGAAGCGCACATGGTCGCCGAAGCCGAGGCAATCGCCCAGGAGTTTTGGCAGCGGCGCACGGCCATTCAGCAGCCTTTGACTTCGCTTGAAGAGAGCGTTCGGACCGCGATGTCGCTCAAGGGCCGAGTTGTATTGGTGGACGCCGCGGACGCCACAAGCTCCGGGGCATCGGGCGATTCGAATGCGATTCTAGCGGAGTTGATCGAACAAAGCTCCCAGCGAAAGTGCCTGATTCCGATTGTGGATGCCCCTGCGGTGGCGAAGGCGTTTGCAGCCGGCGTGGGCGCCACGATCACAGTCAAAGTTGGCGGAACTCTGGATCCGCGATTCACTCCGGTAGAGATAACCGGCCGCGTTCGCGTTCTTTCCGATGGCGACTTGCGCAGCGAATCTTTTGGTGAGGCTTGGTATGCGGGCAACACGGCGGTGCTGGAGTGTGGACCCAATACGCTGGTGCTTACGACAAGGCCGGTGAACCTCTATGACCGCACTTTGTTCCTGGCGAACGGGCAGCACCCGGCGAATTTCGAGATGACGGTGGTGAAGTCGCCCTTGTGTCAGCCACAGTTTTTCGAAGAGGGCGCGGAGTTGCGGATTGACGTGGATGCCCCCGGAGCGACCAGCGCGAATGTACGCGGGCTGGGGCATACGCGTGCCGCACGGCCACTGTATCCGCTGGATTTAGAGATGAGTTATACGCCGAAGGCGCGTTTGTTTCGACGGACATGACGGCAGCCGGGCGCCCTTGACTCCAATCTACCGAAGAAGTACCGTAGGCACAGTAAAGAAGGGGCAGTTGATGCGAAACTTAAAAAGTATTCTTGGGTCGTTCTTTTTCGTTTTTTCCGCGTCGATCTTTGGTCAAGGCACGGACCTTGGAACCATTCGCGGAACGGTAACAGATTCAACCGGAGGCGTTCTTCCAAAGGCCGCCATCGAAATCCTGGACGTTGCCACCAATATCAGTTCCAAGCTGACTTCTGGTAGTGAAGGCTCTTACGAGGCGCCCGGCCTTCGCTCCGGTACTTACAAAGTAACTGTTTTAATGCAGGGGTTCAACACTCACGAAGTTAAGACCGTCGTATTGCGCGGAGGAGAAACGCTACGCATCGACGTGGTGATGCAAGTCCGCGGGTCCGCCGATACTATCGTCGTCTCGAGTGAAGCTCCGCTAATCGCCACCGAGTCTCCTTCGATTTCAGCGACCCTCGACGGTCAGGCCATTCTGGACTTGCCTCGCGACAGCCGGGATATTTATTCGTTCCTTTACGTGAATCCCAACATCACTCAGGCTGACGCCGATGGCTCTTTCAAATTCATCGGTTCGCAGAGCTATGGGGCCAGCTTTTCCCTCGACGGCCAGCGTTCTAACGGCGGGATATTCGGTCAACCAACCGCAAGTCAGCCATCCCTTGAGACTGTTGGCGAACTCACCGTGCTTTCCAATAATTTCACAGCTGAATACGCCGGCATCGCGAACGTTCGAGTAACCACCAAACGGGGAACCGCGGATTTACACGGTTCGCTGTTTTATAACAATAAGAATGCTGGTCTGGCTGCTTGGGATCTGCGCGACAAGATTGGTCAGGCTGCATTTTTACCTAACGCCGCGCAGCAAAACTATCCAAATCCGGTGTTCAATTTGAACGAATTCGGCGGATCCTTCGGCGGCCGCATCCCGAAAGTGAAGAACATGTTCTTCTTTCTCGCCTATGAACGACGCTATTCCAATGCACCTGTAAATCTGCGGGATACCACCCTTGCGCATCCTTCTTTATGGGTCGGCGATTTCAGCGGTTTGCGGGATGCGAATAAGCCTCTTGTGCCGGCGGCCGTGAATTTAACGGCTGCGGAAGTCGCAAACAATACCGTGGGAGGCCTTGGGCTGCGTTTTACGCGGCTTCCTTCGCGGTTGCTTAACCCTGTCACGCAGTCACTCATCAATAATTACTTTCCGAAAGTGAGTACGGCGTCACCCATGAACTCAACCAATGGCCGGCTTGTGAATTACTTCAGCTCTGTTCCAGGAATGCTGGTCCGCAACCTAGGCACGCTGCGCATTGACAAGGATTTCACGGCGCGTGACAAGATGTATGCGGTCTATAATGCACAGTCGCAGAACAGTCAGAATACCGCCGTGTTGGGCGCCTTTACCGGGCTTGGGCTTACCTTGAACGAACGCACTAACGAAACCCTATCTTTATCGGAAACGCACTTAGTGGGCACGAACATTGTGAACGAGGTGCGCGGCGGTTTCAATCGCCAACCCACCTTCCGCAGAAGCAACACCACGCTTAGGCAATTTCTAACCACCATTGGTTTCGACTCGAGCGACATCGCCGCCTATGGTGCGGTAGTTAGCCCACAGGCCCTTGATACCTATGGCCATCCCGCCATCAATTTCGGGACTGGTTTTAGAGCCTTTGGCAATGGAGGCCGGAACACGTATCGCCCGCTCGATCAAAATTTGCTCACGTTCGGCGACACCATCACTTGGATAAAGAAGCGCCATACAATCAAAGCCGGCGCCGACTTTGTGCGCAACGCGGCGATTGACGGATTCACCAGCGGACGCGGCAATCCTCGCGGATTGATTAATTACACCGGCCCAGGGCCCGATGCCTTTACCCGCTTTCTGATTGGATTGCCGGCAAACAGCGTGTCTTCCGTAAATCAGTTCCGCCCTCCAATGGACGTACACAACTGGGAGCAGGGCTTTTTCCTCCAAGATGATTTCCGCGTGAACTCCAGGCTTACGCTGTACCTCGGCTTGCGCTACGAATTGCTCACGCCGTTCATCGAAAACAACGACCTGTTGGTTAATTTCGATCCCAGCTTCTCCGGACCCAACGGCAAAAAGGGCCGCTTTGTCGTTCCCTCGCAAAGCACCCTCTCCTTCCTTGATTCGCGCATTGTGAACTATGGCGTGGTTACCGCGGATGTAGCGGGCGTGAGCCGATCTTTGGTGAACACCGATAAAAACAACCTTGCGGTGCGCTTGGGTCTAGCTTACCGGCTCAATGACAAAACAGTGCTCCGCGGCGGTTACGGCACTTTCTATCCGACAACGGCTGCGCAAGGCATTCGGGACCCGATTGCCACCAATGCCTTTCAGCAGGGCTTGACAAAGACTGATCGCCCGGCCGGCCCGCTTTCCGGTTGGCCCGGCGTAACCCATGGTGTCAGCCCATTGACCGGCGGTGTGCAGAATGCAATTAGCGGCTTTCCATCGGCAAATGCAGTGCCTTTCAACCTCCAGTCTCCCAGAATTGAGCAATATAACGTAACCGCGGAGCGGGAACTGGGATGGAACAGTGCGATTCGTGTTTCCTATCTTGGCACCCGGATGAACGGGCTTATCTCAGGCCAGGATTTGAACCTCATCGCGCCCAACGCGACACCTTTTGGAACCAGCACCGGCGATGGCGTTACGGCTTGCGATCCTGCCAACGGTGACTGCGATTTGTCCCCTGCGGACCGTGCCCGCTTGCCCTTTCCGCAGTTAGGCGATTACCTCACATCATTCGGTAACATTGGCCGCGGCAAGTCGAATGCATTTCAGTTGGAAGTGAACCGCCGATATGCCCGTGGTTTGACTTTCAATTTCAGCTATACCCTGCTGGACCAGAAGACCAGCGCTCCGGACACCGGTAATTCCAGCCTTGGCGGCACTGTCTACAATCAGTTCAAGCCCGATGCCGATTATGCTACCGACGCCTTCATTTCACGCCATCGCTTTGTGGCTTACGGAGCTTATCAGACACCATACGGTAAGGGCCGCCAGTTCGGAGCCCACATGCCGCGCTGGGCGGAAGCCATGGTTGGGAGCTGGGACCTGAGTTGGCAAATGTTCATCAAATCCGGCACAGGTTTTACCCCATACTGGTTCTGCGACAACTGTGGACCAGCCTTTCCAGGTAACGTCGCCAGCAGCTCAATCGATGCCACGGGCGGATTCACGGGCACCACTTTCCGTCCGTTGGTCAACGGCACACCGAATGTGGTTAGCGGAGATCGGATCTTCAATCCTGATGCCTTCGCACCGCCGCCATTCGGCGCCAATGCACTCGATGACCCTAATATCGCCAAGCGCAATATTCTTCGCGGACCCGGGACTTACGGCATCAACCTTGGCGTCCGTAAAGTATTCAGGTTAGGCGAACGCGTGCGCGCCGATCTTGGGGCTGACTTCAATAATCTGTTCAATCATCCGCTAAAATCGCCCAACTCTTTTGACATCGGAAATCTGGGCAGCTTTACGATTAAGGTGGATCCCAAGACTTTGCAGCCCGCGTTGGCTAATGTGATCACAAATCCCGATTTTGGCCGGCTGTTGACGAGCTATTCACAGGAGGGGATCGACAGCCGCCGCACGGTCCGGTTGAAACTGAGAGTGACGTTCTGATCCGATGAGCAAGTTTGAAGAAAATATGACTGACGCGCGGTTTCAAGAATTCCGCGAACAGTACGCAGGCTACCGGCGAATCCGGAGACAAGCTTTTGCAGCGATTACGACGCGGATTGATTGATGAATTGGGCGATGGTATCGGGCAAAGGGATTGTCACTGAATCAAGCGGGGGGATTCGTCCTTCCCAACGGTGGCGTTTATCGCCGGATGCGGCGTGGATTTCCACTCCGCAGCGTGGGCGAAGAACACCCGGTTCCGAATTTGTAATCGAACTGCTCTCGCCCACGGACCGCCCCAACGTGACGCACAAAAAGATGCTGGAATGGACGCCAGCGGCGCGCAATTCGGCTGGATGATTGACCCGCGCGGACGCAACGTCTCCATTTATCGTACGGACCTGCCTCCGGGGGTCAGGACCGTGATGCGGGATTCAATCGAGTATATCGAAGCAAGCACACGAAAAACCGGTGCGATATGATGAGGGCATGGTGAGCACTTCAACCTTAGTATCAGTGGAAGAGTTCCTCTCAACCACCTACAAGCCTGCCTGCGAGTACCGCGATGGCGTGCTCCGACAAAAATCCATGCCAACTCGCAAGCATTCTCTCCTCCAATTCCGAATCGCTCAGTTGATCCTTGAACTTTTTCCGGGATTCGAACCTGCACCTGAATTGACCGTCCAAATCGGAAATGGTCGATTTCTCGTTCCCGATGTCGCAGTTCAGAACAGGAACAACATTCAGGACCCATACCCTACCGAACCTATCCACCTGTGCGTGGAAATTCTTTCTCCTTCCGATCGGATGAGTGAGACCCTAGCTAAATGCGAGGAATACCTTGCCTGGGGAGTCGAAACTACTTGGATTGCCGATCCCGAAGAACGGCGTTGCTGGGAATTCAAAGCAGGCCATCGGCCAGTGGAAATCCAAGCAGGTGGTTCCTTGACAGCGGGCAGAATTGCGATTCCGGTCTACGAACTTTTCAAAGGATTGGACACACTGGCTCAGCCAACAGTTTAGATAGGGGAAGGCCGTCAAAAAGGCCTTCCCTGGTTCTCGAAAAAACTACGGTCGTACGCGCGTCGCCTTGAATGAACCAGTCCCGGCAAACACCACCGCCCCGGCATTATTCAAAATCTGGAAAGTAAATTTGCCTGTCCCTGAGTCTGTTCCGGTCATTGTCATCGTATTCTTAATGACGTAAAGCCCCCCGGCAGTCCCGTCGGCATTGATATTGTTTTGCAAAATGGTGAAACGGAATTCGCCATCAGACCATCGAGCCGTCCAAGTCCCTCGCTGATCGCCCGATAGGTGATCGTTCGCTGGACCCTCCATCGTGCCATCGGCATGGAACGTGTCTACTTGAATGCATTGGCAGGAAGGCAGGCCATCGATGGTGACATTGAAGAGGCAAAGTACGAAGTTGTTTCAGCATCCGCTGATAAGTTGGAACTTCGCGAAAAGAGTTAAGACGATCGCCGCAACCCTGCTGCATTCAGAATTGGCGCCAAGTGGGCGTATGACTTACGCGCTGCCTGGATTGGTTCGTAGCCCGGAATGACCTGCAACTGTCGGCTAATTTCTACCAGCATCCAACCACTCCAACTCATCTCACGCAGCTTGGCGCAGTAGCGTTTGTAGTCAATCGTCCCTTCTCCAGGGAGCAGGAATTGCGGCGCGCCATTCACACGCTTGCCGTCTTTCACCGTGACGAAATTACAGCGTGGCAGCAGGAGTTCCAGGGATTTCTCCAGGTCAATTCCCAGTAGTTCAAAGTGGCCGTAATCGTAAATGCCTTTGAGCGACGGGCTGTTCACTTTGTCTAAAAGCCAAATCAATTTCTCGGGCGTATCGGATGCTGAGCCAACATGTGATTTTACGGTCAGTAGAATTCTGCTTTCAACTGCGACACGCGCCCAGTCCGCCAGCCGCTCCGCCATACGCCCTTTCACCTGCTCCCATTCGGTGGGCCTCCCACCCAGGACGGATTGCAGTACTGGCGGGGACTTGGGTGCAATGTCGTGCGCCAATGCGGCTGCCACACGAATGCGTTCCAAAGTGGCTCGATGGGCATCGTCACTTACCAATAGATTGAAGTTTTCAATCATGGAAGGAATGGGGAAGCCAGTTGTCCGGATTTGCTTTCGTGCCGCTGCATCCAACTTTGAAGGCTCACTGGGCCAACCGGCCATCAGGCAAAGTTCCGCGCCATCGTAGCCAATGCGGCGGATCTCCTGAATTGCTTGATCCACCGGCAGGGATTGCATTCCGTAAGTTCCGAGGCTCAAGCGAACAGAAGCGTTCTTCGATGCAGCGGTCAGTTTTGCTGCTGCGCCGGCAAGCAACGTGCGGCGGCTGATTCTCACGCTGCCGTAGCCTCCGTCAGCATTTTCATGAACTCGCGCATGAACAAATGATTGTCATGCCAAGTGCGACCGCTGACCAGGTTGCCGTCGCGCACGCAGCCTTCGTTGACGAACGTGCCACCGCTGAACTGAACGTCCATGGCACATTTTGCTACCGTCGCAACGCGCTTGCCGCGAATCACGTCAGCGGCAGCGATGATCTCCACACCATGGCAAACGCTTGCAACCGGCTTGTTGGCTTCAAAGAAATGGCGCGTGATGGCCATCAAGTGCTGATCGTAGCGGATGTACTCCGGTGCGCGGCCACCAGTGATAAAGATGCCTGCGTACTCTTCCGGCTTCACATCGCGAAAGGCAATGTCGGAAGCCAAGTGATAGCTGGGACCCTCGCGAGTGATATCCCACCCTGGCGGAATTTCGTGCATCACCAGATGGTAGAGGCGCTTTTCAGGACCAGCCACCACTACTTCATAATCGTCTTCCTTTAAGCGGAAGAAAGGGTACAGTGTGTCGAGCGCTTCCGCAGCGTCGCCAATAACGATCAATACTTTTGCCCGGGCCATTTAAGTTACTTTCCTTTTTCTCTTATTTTCAACGTAGGTTTGAGTAGAATCTTTTCGCGTCGGCGATTTGGCGATCGTAGCCGCTTCAAGAGTAGGTCTGCGGCAGTGACTCCAACTTCGTGGCTTGGCTGCACGATGGTGGAGATGGGAATGTGGAAGACATCCAACCAATCGGCATCGTCGGAACTTAGAACTTCGATGCGGTCGGTCAATCCGCGTTCCTGCAAAGCCTGGACGACACCGATGCAAAGCACTAAGTCGTCGACAAACAGAGCATCGGGGAGAGGCTTGCGATCGAGTAGTTGGAGAATAGCGTGGCGACCGCCGGATACGGACAGCTCGCCTTCAGCATGAAGCATTGGTTGTGCGCTCCGGCCAGTGTCGGTATGAGCGCTGCTCCATCCTTTCAGGCGGAAATCGCGAACAGAAAGAGAATCCTTCTGCGTAATCAAACCCACACGTCGATGACCCTTTGCCAACAGATGCTCCACGCCCATGTAGGTACCGGCTTCAATATCGGTCGCGACCACGTCGCCTTCAACGCCGTCGGGTAAACGGCCAACAAATACGATAGCCTTCCCAACGGCAATTAATTTCTCCAGCTCCTCATCACGGCCCGCTGCCTGGAACAAAAGAAGACCATCAATCGAGCGAGCTCGAAACGCAGCAATGTGACGGGATTGCTCTTCCACGCGATTGTGCGTTTGCCCAAGCAGCAGCGAATAGTTTTTCGCTCGCAGCGTAATTTCTGAACCTTGCACCACTTCGCCAAAGAAAGGATCCAGCATGGCGATTTCAGGGATCAGCATTCCAACAATTTGAGTGGAGCCTTGTTTCAAACTGCGGGCCAGCAAGTTGACGCGATAGTCCAATTGCTCCGCCGCCTCCTCAACGCGCTTCATTAGCTCTGGGCTGACGTAAGAAGAACGGTTGAGAACTGCAGAAACAGTTGCTATGGATGCGTTCGCCAGACGGGCGACTTCGTGCATGGTGGCCATTAGGATTTGGGTTCCACTATATTTTCGCCTGTTCCCTCAAACCCCTGCCGGGGTGGCGCTGAGGCAAGCACGCGCTCCGTCTTTGGATCGAACGCCATCATGCGGCGTTGACGGTAGCTATCGGCAGCCAGCTTGATTGCCGTCATCACTTGATAGCCCAATTGGGCATGCAGAATCGGCGTTTTGCGGGTATGCATGCAGTCGAAAAAGTTACGGGCATGGTTAATTCGGATTTCGTCCAGATTGCTTGGCTTTGCTTCCATTCGAAGTTCAGGCTTTCCAGTGGCTGCGGCGAACTTCTTCCTGAAAGGCGTATCTGGGCGAACCGTCAAAAAGCCGTTTTCAAACGCAATCGTTCCTTCGTGACCGTAGATTGCTGGCGCGTGGAGGCGTTCGGCCCCACCGCTGGATGCGGAGGAGGCGATGTTGATGAAGAAGTTGTCGTACTCCGCGGTCATGGTGAATGTGTCGGGCACTTCGCGGTCTTTGAATTGGTAGATACCGCCGTTGGCGCTCACGATGTTCGGAAAGCGCCCGCCCAAAGTAACTAGCATTGGGGCTAGACGATGGTAAAAGAAGTCGGACACAACGCCATTGGAATAATCCCAATATTTGCGCCAACGGAAGTAACGTTCGCCGCTGAAGGGGCGCTTCGGCGCATTGCCGAGGAACGCCGGCCAATCCACTGTTTGCGGTGTCGCTTCCTTTTCCACGTCGTACTGCCACACCCCATAAACGGAGTTCATGGAGTAAGTGGACTGCGCCCAGATGACATTGCCGATCAATCCCTTTTCGATTACCTCGCGGGCCATGTGATAGCGCGGGTCTGAACACCATTGGGCGCCAATTTGAAGCACGCGACCAGTCTTCTTTACGGTTTCAGCAATATCCTTTGCTTCGGGGATCGTAAAGGACATGGGCTTTTCAAGATACACATCCTTGCCGCCTTTGAGCGCGTCGATAGTCATCTTATGGTGCCAGTGCTCTGGGGTCACCACATAGATGGCGTCGATATCGGGGCGGGCGATGAGGGCGTGATAATCGTGGTGAACTTGCTTCGACTCCACCTTCACTTGGGCTTGTGCTCGTTCGCGGGCGCGGGTGTAGATATCGCTGATGCCGGCCACCTGCACTTTGCCTTCGTCAAGCATCGGCTTCATGTAGATGCGCAGGTGGCGCATGCCTAGATTGCCACATCCAATGAGACCGACCTGAATACGGTCGTTTGCGCCAAGCACACTGGAATACGCGGCGGCGGAGAGCATTGCTGTTCGTCGAGTGATCATTTCAAGTTTGCCTTTCTTAACGCTTGTTCGATGGCTGCGGCCGGTACTTCATATTTGGTCATGCCCTTGCCGCCTTTGTAATCCACATCGCGATAACCATGGGGGCTGGTGTAGAAAGCGTCCACTGTCATTCTACGAGCCCAGTCGAAGAAGTCAACGCCTGCTTTGTGTTCAGGCTTGGCTTGTCGACGGTCGGCGATCAAATCAAGTAGCGCGATTTGTTCCTTTGGCGGGGCTACGGAGAATGCGGCTCCACAACGGCTGCGGCATTGCGCGTCCAACCATGCAAGCCCGCCACGAAAGGTCTGGGCGAGCTTTGTGTTGTTGGAGCTGAGAAGTTCAATGTATTCCGGTGCCCCTGCGGCGGATGCGGCGGGCGAAACTTCATCGGCGGGCAAGATGCAATCGCAGAGTTTTTCAAGCGTTGCGAATTCATGAGATGTGAAGAAGACCTTTCGTGCCGGGCGCGTGAAGGTGGACGATTGTGAACCGTGATCATGCGCTGGTTCCTGAGCCGCCGCGGCGGCCATTGCTGGTAGCTGAATCAAAGTGCGCCGTGAAAATTCAGACATTGCCTTTCCTCATTTCTTCAGCCAAGTAGCTGCTCATGCGCATGCCCAGCGCGATGATGGTTAGGGTGGGATTTTTGTCGGGGTTGGATGTGAACGGCGCAGCATCGGCGATGAATAAGTTCTTCACATCATGCGCCTGATTGAAGCCGTTCAGCACCGAAGTTCTTGGATCCTTGCCCATCCGCGCCGTACCAACTTCGTGAATTACTTCTCCGCCTGTTGTAATGTTGGTTGACGTGATTGACTCTGGACGCCCACCCAAATTTTGAATAATTTCCGTAAATGTCTTGCGCATGTGCGCAGCTTGCTTCAATTCGTAGTCCGACCAGGCAAAGTTAAAACGCAACACTGGGATGCCGAATTGATCAGTTACGTTGGGATCAATCTCGCAGAAACTCTTTTCATTGGGGATCATTTCCCCGCGTCCGGTGAACCCAATGGATGTGCCATAGTTTGCTCTAATCTGCTTCTTCAAATTGACACCGAAGCCTTGATACTTGGATGCGGTTCCGGAAAATGACCCAAGCTGTGGTTGCGCAAAGCCGCCACCCATCTCCACATGATAGCCACGAGGGAAGTCGAGCTTCTTGCCGAACAGCCACCAGGGAATGTAAGTGTGCATGCCTCGAATACCGTCGGTATCGTAGTGCATCAAACCTTCCAGAGCCGGAATTTGCCCACGGACACTGAGGCCAACGGTGTCGGTGAGATACTTGCCCGCTGCACCTGACGAATTGGCCAAGCCACTAGGAAACGAGGAGCTTTTTGAGTTCAGCAAGATTCGCGCGCTTTCGCAGGCGCTGGCGGCCAGAACCACCACGCGCGCCTTCACGCTGCGTTCCTCGCGGGTGAGTTTGTCGATGTAAGTGACGCCATCTACGCGCCCATTTTTGGCTATGGTTACTTCGCGCACCATGGCGTTGGTGCGAATTTCCAGGCGACCCGTTTTGAGGGCAGGAAAGATTTGAACTTGGCTGGATGAATAGGCAGAACCAGTGAGGCAGCCACGACCGCAATGTCCGCAGTAATGGCAAGCGGCTCGGCCATTGTGTGCTTTGGTGATCATCGCTTTGCGCGCAGCTATTACGGGAATGCCTAGCTTGGCGCAACTCTTTTGAATAAGAATCTCGTGCACGCGCGGCGCGGGCGGGGTTTGGAAGATTCCATCCGGCGCAGTACGCAATCCTTCCTTTGTGCCATGAACACCGATCAACGCCTCAGCCTTGTCGTACCACGGGGCCACATCTTCATAACTGATTGGCCAATCTTCACCCAGCCCATCAGTGGATTTCGGCTTGAAATCGTAATCGGAAAAACGAAGTGAGATGCGGCCAAAGTGGTTGGTGCGTCCACCGATGATGCGCGAACGGAACCAGGAAAACTGGCTGCCTTTTGCCACTGTGTAGGGTTCACCTGGAACATCCCAATATCCATTGGGTGCTTCAAAGAAACCGTACTTCATGCCTCCAAAATAGTAACGGCCATCTTCCCCGGCGCCGCGGTGCGGCACCTGCCAAGGCATGGTGTGTTCCTTGAAGTCCTTGGCTGGATTCAGTGGGCCGCCCGCCTCAAGCAGCAGGACTTTTACACCCTGCTGTGTCAACGAATGAACTACTGTTCCGCCGCCTGCTCCGGAACCGATTACCACGACATCATAGACGGGCTCGCTCTTAGGTGTTTGCATACACTAGAAGATGAATTTTAACGCGAGTTGCAATTTGCGCGGTACGTTTTGCTGGGCTGTAATCAAGCCGAATGCGGTAGAGCCATTTTGCACTCCTGGTCTGCCAAACTGCACACGGTTAAAAGTGTTGAACGTTTCGAAGCGGAATTGCGCCTTCAAGTTTTCCATCACTTGGAAGGATTTGAAAAGAGACCAATCGTAGTTGGCCACCCCATGTGCCCTAACATCCGGTTCTACGGGAGGCGCATTGCCATAAGTGAAAGCTGCTGGAATGGCGAAGGCGCCTGTATCGAAATACTGTGCAAGTTTGGTTTGAATTGCCCCAGGCACTTCTTGCACTGGGCGAATACGATTAGGGCGCGCTGCGCCGGTGCTGCTCAAAGCTAAAGGAAAGCCTTTCTGAAAAGTTGTGATTCCGTTTAGCTGCCATTGGCCCAACAGCAAATCGATGGGCTTGTTCCATCCGCTGCCCAAGCGCTTGCCTCGGCCAATGGGAAGTTCCCATAGTCCGCTCAGCACCAAGCGCTGGGGAATATCCCAGACGGCAACAGAACGTTCAGCGCGTAAGTTATTGGGGTCGGGAATTCCGACGCCGGTAGCGTTTGTTAGCGTCTTACCTGCTGTGAAGGATGCAAGGAAGGTGGCTCCATGCGACATATGTTTTTGAACCTTGGCCTGGAAGGAATGGTAAATGGAACTGCCAAGAGATGGAGCCTCACTAGTGACAGTTGTGTACTGCGGGTAAGGGAACACCAATTGACGCCGGGCTACAGTGCTGCGCGATAAAGCCGAGGTTGGATCGGTAATCACGCCGAAGAAGGGATTCGGGACCAACACTTGTTGCTCAGCTCCTAATGCCAACTGTGCCGCTGTCAGGTTATTGAGCGAAATATTGGCGACACTAATGCGTGAACCTTTGTTCCCTGTATAAGCCGCCTCCAGCAACAAGCTTTTTCCAACTGACCTCTGCACGGTGAAGTTCCAATTCTGAAACGCTCCCGATCGCAGTGAAAGAAGAGCCGAATTGGTGGACTGTCCGATGTTCAAACTTGGAGTCAGAGATGCTGCGGTGGATGGCGTCCGTATGCCGTTTGGATAGGGGTTCGACATGGTTTGAAATGGATTGACGTCATTCAGAGAAGTAACAACGCTTGTGTTGGCGGAAAAACCATCGGCAAAAGCGGTGCTGGTGGTGGCGTCGGCGGAGGAGAGCCCATAGAAGTAACCATATCCAGCGCGCACCACGGTATTGCCTGAGGCTCGCCAAGCAAGCCCTAACCGTGGGCCAAAGTTTTTGTACTCAGGTTCAAGCAACCGCCGTTGGTCTCCTTGGCGAAACAACATTGCCCCTTTCAAGTTGAGGGAAGGAACCTGCTGCGCAATTGGAGATGGCTTCGTGAAATCCAGTACGCTCATGCGGTCGTAACGCTCGGTGCGGGAACTATTGGTCTCCCAACGCACGCCGGCAAACAGGGTCAAAGTGCGAGTCAGTGTGATGTCGTCCTGCAGGTAAAGAGCTTCGTAAGAACTGCGGAAAGCGGTGGCCGGCTGGTTGATAATGCTGCCGCCAGCAGGCAGCCCAAGCAGCATGGAGGCAATGGTATTTCCTGCGGTTGTGCTGGCCTGATTGGGATCGGGTCCTTGAGAAAATGCCTGGTTAAAGCTGAAAATCCCTGAGGCCTGGGTGTTCTGCAATTGGTTGTTGTAATAAGCCCGGTAGTCTCCACCGGCCTTCAACCGATGTCTAGAGAAAATCTTGGTGATGGCGCCGTCCAAGCTGGGGATTGTTTGGGTGCTGTAGTTTTGCACGCCATTCCCAATGCCGGTGTAGCCGGTCACGGTGGTGGGCGGAATCGCTCGCACTTGTTGCCCGTCGCGGAAACTTGCCGGGAAGCCGAGTTGTGTAATATCGAAGCCATTGGACCAAGCCTGCCGTGTGCCATATTGATACAGCATATTGAAATTAATGTTGACGATTAACGTTGGGCTCAGCGTGTACACGTCTTGCAAACCGGCATAACGACGACGTTGTTCCAAGGGCGGATTGGTTGGGTTTCCGATATTGCCAAAGTAATTGGGTTCCCCAACGAAAGGCTGTTGATAGGAGCCGCGGCCAAAGAAATGATGCGCCTTCCAATAGTGGTCCAGCCGGATGTTGAAGGTGTTGTTCACATTGCGTCTGGGCGAGTTCAGCGGAAGATTCCCGTTTAGGCTGGCGTTTACGGGCAAGGGATAATATGCAAGCATTTTCCTGCTTACTGGATCAATGCGGCTGGCCGGGATAACGTTGCCCGCGAAAGGTTGACGCAAGAAAGCAGATGCATTGGCCGGGTTGGGAATAGTGTTGCTTGGGTCGAAGATTTGAACCAGCCTTCCCTGAGCATTCAGCGTTTTCGAGAAATCCCCAGTACGTTCAAGGGCTGTTGGCACGGTGAAGGCGTTGGGCTGGCCGACGGCTTCGCGGTACGCTTCGTAGTCGATAAAGAAAAAAGTCTTATCCTTCCCGTTATAGACGTTGGGAATCACTAGTGGCCCACCTGCCGTGAACCCCGCCTGATGACGATTCAATGCGCCCAAAGGAATGCCGGCGCGGTTACTGAAAAAATCATTGGCATCGAAAGCGCGATTACGGAGAAACCAGTAGGCTGTTCCGTGGAGTGTGTTGGTACCAGACTTAGTGACCACGCTGATGCTGCCGCCGTTGGTTCGCCCGAACTCGGCTGACATGGAATTGGTTTGAACCTTAAACTCAGCTACAGAGTCGACGTTAGGGGAATAGACGTTCAGGTGAGTTGTGCCGCGCGGTGAGGAGTTGATGCCGCCATCAATGGTCACGGTGCTGGTTGCAAAATTCGCACCGTTGACGCCTGGGACTGTGTTACCCAACTGGGCGGCGCCGCCTGGCGAAACTTCAGGAGGGATCACGCCAGGGGCTAGCGAAGCCAACGACAATGCATCGCGGCCATTCAGTGGAAGATCCAGTACTTGGCGGGTGTCAATCACCTGACCCAGGGTAACGCTTGCCGTTTCCAGTACAGGAGTGGTTGCCTGCACCGTAACCGTTTCCGATTGGGTACCGATGTCGAGTCGAACATCAATCACCAGCCGATCGGAAACGCGAACCACAATTCCTTCCTGATTCGCACGTTTGAAACCAGCTGCTACTGCGGAAACGGAATAGGTTCCGGGGACTAGAAACGGAGCAGTATACTCACCAGATCCATTTGCAGGAATGGTTTTGGCGACCCCGTTGGCAATATTCGTTACAGTGACGGAAGCTCCGGGAATCACGGCGTCTTGCGCATCTCGCACAACGCCTTGAATGGTGCCGGAATTGGTTTGGGCAATGGCGCAAGTAGCAACAAGAGCCGCAAGGATAAGTAACTTCATACGAGGAACTCCCTGTGTAAATCGTTTAGCGAAACGTTTCGCTTAGCGAGCATATCCCAACTACTGGGAGCTGTCAATCGCTATCTGCGTTTTGTGTCAAGGCAAAGTAGAAATGTCCGGTTTGCGTGAGCCTTTGGAAAAGGCATGGTAAGTTGATCGTGCCGTTGAAGCGGAGGCGGGCAATGCTGGCGAGCAACCCGCCAAGGAATAACCGGTCGGAACTCATCGGGACGATGAGAATGGCGCAATCCTCCCGTTGTGCCATCAAGGCTCGGACGGGAGCTGCTGTCGGGAGGCGGCAGCTCCGGTCCGGAACGAGATGCAACATCGCTCATCGGACGATAGATTCCGTCATGCCTCAAAAACGCACGTTGAGGCCTCGACGTAAATTGCAGCGGCGAGGGAACAGACGGGGAAGAAATCGGCGTAAGCCTCAGACAACGAGAACAACCCGGCCCATGTAGAATCCGGTCGTCGAAGATGCTTCCCGGTATCGGGCGTCCTTTTGGCTTCGTGTCTGTTCCCGAGCCGTGGTTTCGCTCGGTCTGGTTAGCTGGTCGCATTGGAAATGGCGAGGGCCTTCTTCAACGAAGGTGACTTCTTCAACTCGAACTGCTGCATCCAGCCGCTCTTTTGTGGCGGCTTCTTAGTCGCCGTGCATGGTGTTTGACGCTCGGGCGCTTCGGTGGCAACACCCGAATCACAGCACCGATAGCGCAAGTACGTTTGTTCAAAACGCACTGCGATGGTGCCGTCGCGGCGTTTCTCGATGCGTACGGCAGCGCCGCGCAAGCCGGTGCGGATGTCGGCGCGTTCGATCACATACTGCTGGCCCTCGAACTGAAACGTATAATCGGTCTTCACGATCCGGGACTCGACGTGACTCAGGATCGCTGGCAAGTCGTGTCCCTTCTCCAGTGGCCGATGCAGAAGGCGGCCCAGATCGATCCTTTATCGCGCATGTACCAGCTCGATAATGGAATGTGCCTTTACAAGCGACGATTCTTCGATGAGGCCCTCGCGCTACTCGGCAAGGCTCGGGAGTTGGATCCGAAGTGGCCGATTTTCGACATCACCGAGGCCATGATGGAGGCCGGGAAAAAGGATTGGCCTCGGGCGCTCGAATCGGCCCGGCGTGCTAAGGCGGCGATGGGGTCCATCCCATTCGTTTTGGCGATTGAGGCAATGGCCGAGGCCGGAGCAGGAAATCCAACAGGCGCGAAGGCTCGTTTGGCGCAACTGACGCAAGACTCGAAGAAGGGATATGTGCCCGCGTTCGCCTTCGCCTTGGCCAGTTATGCTTCGGGCGAGTCCGCAGTTGGCTACAAATGGTTGCGCCGGGCGTTTGAAGAGCACAATGGGGTGATGATGTGGCTAGGCACGAGCCCCATGTTCGACATCGTGCTCGAAGATCCGAGGGCAGCGGAGCTACTCAAGCACATCGGGGATCGCTCGTACGTTCCGAAGGCTTGAAAAGAAGGACGAACTTGGTTTGAGTTGATCGCGTTGCGAATCACAGGTGTAGTTTGAAAGTCGCCAGTGCCATAAGCATTTTTCACATAATGTGCTTATTGCACTTGTTGCGTTTGTGGAGTAGGATAGTGGAAGAACGAGAAGGAGCCGACTCACATGACCATGCTTGCCCATAGACAACTTTCCCC